>CAYWNG010000363.1:4371-6897 GCA_964458685.1 uncultured Pirellulaceae bacterium | reverse complement strand
GATCCTCGGTCAACAGCGATGCGGGGGCTTCGGTCCAAACCCATTTAAGGCTTGATGATAGCAGAGCAGCAAAAAGACTTCTCGTGGTGCGACTGTCTCCGTGCAGCCACACCGCGTTGACTTGATTCTGCTTCAATAAATCGATCCAGCCGTAACCCAGGCTATCCCAAACTTGCCAACGATCCTTGTTAGAGATGGCGGAACTGCTAAAGCCTACGAACCTCTCAAGCGACGAAGGATTGGCTAGATGTGGGCAAGCGATTGAAGCGATGGCTTCATAAAAACGTAGGCCATGAAATCCCATTTCAAGCATCGCTTCACAAACCAGCGGGAGCTTCTCGGGTCGCACTTCGACAGACAGAGCCTGCCATTGCAAACGTAAGCTCGCAAAGGCTCGGTCGAGTAGAAACTGTGTGGGCTGACCGGCTACGCTTTGACCCAAGCAACAGATGATGGGCTGCGTAGTCGACTCTTTGCTTGCCATGATGGCTTTAGCCAATCAAATGGTAGGTACGATTGAATCGAATGTGCCGACTCTACCAACATTTCGAAGTCAGTTCATCGGTACGTCAGAGCGATTATGACGGAAAACGAAGGCCGCAACTAATGACGGTGTAAAGTTGGTTAACGTACATCACACCGTATCTCTGGTATCGTCACAACCTTATGTTGCCCAACAACGAACTCAATGAACTGCCTCCACAAAGTTCGTCTACTGGACGGCCTGTATTGACAGTTCTACTTGTAATGCTGTCCATATTCGGCAGCTTACCCTTGTTTGGGTTCCAAGCACCAACATGGGTTCAGCCCTCAGCAGTTGGAATGATCTGGGGCGGTTTGTTCCTGGCTGGATTTGGCTTAGCCACCTTAGGACGCGAATCGAGACTGCATGTACTGGCCGTTCCTTGTTGTGCAATCATTCTGATGCTGGCCTTTCGGTCGATCACGGACCTAACCTTGCAAGAGTGTTTGGTCGTAGCCGTAGCGCTGGTAGGTGCAGGCTGGTTGGCGCGACGCTTGGATCGCCGGATGTTGAAGGCATCCAAAGAGTCGACGGATCTGTCGCGGTCGTGGCAAGTTCCCATGATCGACTTTTTTATCGCTACGACTTTGATCGCCTGTTTGGCACGCGCGTTGATCGACATGACCAATCCTCCCATCATGTTGATTAGCATTCTGGGAACTCTGGTTGTCGGTTGCGGCTGCTGTTGGGCGGCTTACCATTGGACTTGGAACGACTCGCAGCCAGTTGGCTTGCCGCTAGTCGTTGTTGCATTGCTGGCTCTTGCGGGCGTGGGCGTGTTGGTGCGAGTCTCGCCGCTTGGACCAATCGAACTCGCAGCTTGGCTACTCGTTGGACCGCTGAGCGTTTTGGCCTCGCAGTCCTTCACGGTGCTGTTTGTTTTTGCCGCCATTCGTTGGCAATCTAGAACAATGCTAGCTAGCCAAAGCTAATTCTGCATTGAAGGTAAAGTGAGGGGGCTTGTGCACGCATTCGATCTGAATCGCCCTCTCTAACGCCAGGGCGTGGGCTAAAGAGGCAACTGATCTTCCCGTCACTCGCAGCATTTGCTACCAACGCTGATGGAGAAATACTCTTTTGAGTCGCTGGGTTCTCAACGGCAGCGGATCTAAGAATTCTCTACTACTATCAATGACAAATCTGCCGACATGGATGTCGACAAATGAAAAAGACTACGACGCGACTGGCCACCACCACTGCTGTATTGGTGATGTCTGCTTTTGCAATCCTACTGGCTCAACACGACGCGAGGAAGACTTCGCAGGTCGAGGAGAGCATATCGATGCACCACGCGCCGTCCGAGCCGCCTATGCCGTTGGCTGTCGATAATTGGCCCAGCGATTCGGCAGTCATCCGTGGAAACAATGACAGCCCATTGGATGCGACGCTAACCGCGTACGAAAATCCGCTTCGTGAAACCGAAGATGTTCAAGAACCGAACGACTTAGCCAGCGCCGCGGCCAACTTGTTTGAGCCGTCCGTAATCACAGCTTCGGGCGAAAGCACTTTCGTACAAGATAAAGTCAATGCGCCGCGTACCGACAACACATCTGCGCCTGCTCTTCAGCCTCTACCAACCTCCATGAGCGATGGCTTTCCAAGCTTGAGCGGTTTAGCTGCGCCAGGAAGCGGAACAGGAACTCCACCTGCAACACTCAACAATCCAGCAAGCGCAGCGCCTGCCTTGCCAGGCAATTCGAATTCTCAGTTGAACTCGCTACCGAATACTCTTCCAAACACACTACCACCAGCTAGCGCCCGATTGAGCGACTCCAGTTCAGGTCCAGGTCAAGGTCAAGGTTCAGGTGGTGCAGGTACGCTGCCGAACAATACAAGGTCCGGCAATGGGCTACCAGGGACTCAACGATCAGTCAGTGCAGTTCCCAATACAACTGCCAACAGCAATCCGTCATCATCGCGTGGACAACCAGGGACAGCTCGACTTGGCGTCCCATCGGCTCCGCCACCATCTGCTCCACCAACATCAACACCCCCAACATCAA
>CAYWNG010000363.1:0-4271 GCA_964458685.1 uncultured Pirellulaceae bacterium | reverse complement strand
CCAACATCAACACCCCCAACATCAATATCTGGCGGCAACACTCCGCCAGCTTATGGCAATGCTACTTGGCCACCAGCCAGTAGTTCAACAGCTTCGATGTCGGACACTCAACGCGGTGCCATGGTGCCAACTCAGTTCCCTGGCAACGCAGCCTCCGCGCCGAACATCAACGCGAGCAACGCTGGCTTCAATAGTGCAGGCTTCAATGCGGCTGGTTACAGCAGTGCGGGCTTGGGCAGTACGACTTCCGGTAATGCAACTTCCGCATCGCAGCCTTCGGCTCACGCTAACTCAACGCCAAAATCACAATTCAATAATCAGCCCAACTACGATAACCTTGGTAATGCTGGACGGGCGGCAATGACCGATCTACCGAGCGCTCCACCTGCTGCGTTCGCTGGAGGCAATTTGCCACCGCAGGAAAACTATTCAGCTAGTCGCAGCTTTTCGGACACACCTTCGCTAGGTGGAGCTTCAAGCGGTGGCCTAGCTTCGGGTAGTGGCGTCAATGGCAACGTCGCTCAGCAACCTACTGCTCAACAAGGCATGACTCAACAGGGCGCCGCCCAACAAGGTTCACTCGGCGGCTTTGGTCCCAGCAGCGCTCCACGTCCCCTGGAATCGAATCGAATGACTGCGACCAGCAATGGTTCGATGGGCTCAGATTTCGATGGATCAGCGATGGGCGCTCGCACATCTTTGGTGAGCAATCAACCGGGCAGTCGCTTCTTGGATGGATCGCAAAATCCTGTCATGCAAATCCAAAAGCGAGCTCCTGAGGAGATCACAGTCGGCAAGAAGACCAGCTTTGCAATCATCGTTCGCAACGCGGGCAACGCTGCCGCACATGACGTTACCGTATTAGATCGCATTCCACGCGGAGCTCGTTTCGCAGAAGCTAGCCCCAACGTGAACCCCACTGCCGATGGACTTTTGGTCTGGAAGCTGGGTGAAATGGGCCCAGGCGATGAAAAGACGATCAACCTACAGATCATTCCAGAGATCGAAGGCGAAGTCGGTAGTGTCGCTTCGGTACACTTCGCCGCGCAAGCTTCCGTACGAAGCATGGCAACCGCGCCACAGTTGGATTTGCAAGTGGATTCGCCGAGCCCAGTCGTAATTGGTCAAGGTCAGATGATCGCAGTCACCATCCGCAACACGGGAACGGGCGTCGCGCGCGGCATTCGTTTGGAAGCCGACATTCCCGCGCAGCTCAAGCACGAGAGCGGCGAGAATCAACTCGAAGCCGCATTGGGGGACTTGCGACCAGGCGAATCGCAACGTTTAACGCTGAATGTAGCTGCCGTTCAGCCAGGTCAATCGGTCTGTCCGCTACGTGCGATCAACGAAGATGGTATCCAAGCCCAGAATCAATTCAACGTCGATGTACGAGCTCCACAGCTTCAGGCCACTATTGCTGGACCGGCCCGAAGATATCTCGAACGACAAGCGACTTATCAAGTTGTTATCAGCAACACGGGTACTGCCATGGCGCAAAACCTGTTCTTTGATGTGCATCTGCCTGTGGGACTGAAGTTTGTCTCCGCAGATATAGCGCAAGCTACCTATCATCCCGAAACGCATTCGGTGACGCTAGGGCTTGCCGAGTTGAATGCCGGAGCGAAAGCAGCCTTCGCGGTATCCGTTCTACCTGTTGAGTTGGGACCACAAGCGATTCGAATCAGCGCGACTGGTGACTTGGGCATCTCTGCCGAAGCCAAAGGCCAAGTTGTTGTAGAAGGTTTGTCTGAACTTGCCTTTACAATTGGTCAGGACAACGGCACGGTCGAAGTTGGTGCCACCACGACTTACGCTGTTCAAGTTTCCAACGTGGGCAATCAATCCGACAAGAATGTACAGTTGCAAATTCAACTACCTGAGGGTGCAAAACTCTTGAAGGTTGATGCTCCTGTTGATCATCGCGACGAGCCTGGAAGACTGACCTTCGCGGCCGTCGGCGAAATGCGCAGTCGCGACGTGAAGACATTCCGCTTCCAAGTTCAGCACAATCGAGCTGGCAATCAAGTTGTCCGAGCTCAGCTAACCAGCGCCAACTGGCCGGTAGCTGTTGTGAAAGAAGAAGGCACGCTGGTTTACAACGACCAATGAGAGCTGTTCAATCCAAACTGGATCGCATCCGCGCGATCTGGCTTATCGTTGTCGACGCACAGCAAAACCCTCCTGCCCATCAGCGCCTGTCGTCAATCTCGCTTTGCGTTTTCGATCTTCTTTCTCCATTCTTGGCTCTCCTTACGAAACTCCGCAGCTTTCTCAGGATCACCAGACTTTTCGCAGTATAAGGCACAACGCTCGGCCATGATAGGAAGATGCGACATGAAAAAAACTGGAATCACATCAACCTCCAGCTTTATTTGCCTATAGCTATCGAACAGATAGGCTTTAGCTTCTTCCAACTTGTTGTTGCCCATGAGCGCAGCACCAAAGTGGCTGTGTGTTGGCAGAAGATACTGAGGCGGAAATATACCTGAACGGATGCATGCTTCAGCGCCAGGTAAACTGGCCCGTAGTCTTTCTTCTGCTTCAGCAAAACGCTTCAAGCCATTCAGCGCCGCACCACTAACAACTAAAGACTCAACAATTCGCGGATCTTCATCCCCAAATCGCTGTCGATGAGCATCTAACAATTGGTCATGAATCTTCAGGCAATCCTCATAACGCTCAACAGACATGTAGTAACCAGCTAAGGTTGACTGTATCCCAATCGTAGCACTATGCTCTGCACCAAGCTTTGCAATGGCATCACGGACGACGGACACATAAACACGTTCGCCCTCTTCGACAAAACCGCTTGTGAGCAGCGCCATACCATAATTCGATCGAAGCCGGATTCCATGTGTCGAAGTTTGCTCTCCGGACTCTTCTAATTTACGAACCATCTCTTTCAAATGCGCGACCTGATCGTCCGACGCCGCAATGTCACCGTCCATTCTGTTAACTGCTAAGACTTTGACGAACTGGTGATCTGGTGAAACAATTCGCAAAGCTCGGGCTTCAATGTCTTGAAATCGACTTTCTACCTCTTCGCGACGTGGCGACTTACGCAACAACCTCGCCAACCGGACCTCTACGTCCAACAATTCTACCGTATCAGCAGTAGATTCGGCCTTGGCTTTAAGCACCCATGGCTCAAGCACGGAAATAGCTTTTTCATTCTCAGAAAGCTCTTCGTAAATATCTGCTAGGTCGGACGCCTCATCTGCAACCGTGAGCGCTGGCAGTCCCGCCTCTACGATGATGTCATAAGAAAGCTTGCGAAGTGGTAGTGCCTTTTCATACAGGCCCAGCGATTCATAGGCGGCCCCCAGAACAGAGGCAAAGGCCTGGCGTGTTTCATTATCACTCAAATCGAACGAGTCAGCGTCTTCCTTCGACGCTGACTCGTCAAGTTGAGTCAATCCAAGAGTCATTTGGGCTGCAGGATCGAGAATATCGACAACTTTGACATCTGCTCCCGACATGTCTGCATCAACATTACGAAACGAAGCCAAGAACAGTCGCAAAGAATTCGTGCTCTTACGATTTTCGCGATCAGCTCTTTCAGACTGTTCGTTAGCCGCTGCCTCTTTGATAATCGCACGATACATGCCTACCGAAGTGCCGATTGTTCCTAACAACAACGCCGTTATCGTGGCGGCCACTCCGAATACGAGCGGCTTGTTTCTTCGCGAGAACTTCAAGAAGCGATCCCAGGCGGTTGGTGCAACAGCGAAGATCGGACGTTGCTGTAAGAATCTCTCCAGATCGTCTGCTAATTCCGAAGCTGACGCGTATCTTGCAGAAGGAGACTTTTCCAGACACTTCATGCAGATGGTCTCCAAGTCCTTTGGCACTGTCGGCTGAAGAGCACGAACCGGAATCGGCAACTTATTCTTCAGTTGGTCGAGCAACTCCAAGGTGGTCGGAGCAGTGAAGGGCGTGCGCCCTGTAAGCGCTTCATACAAAATGACGCCCAGCGAATAGATGTCCGCAGACGCACCAGCCGACGAAGAGGCCGTGGCTTGTTCGGGTGCCATGTAGGCTGGTGTTCCCAATACCTGTCCGTCTTCCGTCATCTCGCTATTGGATAGCTTGGCCAATCCAAAGTCAGTGATCTTCAGGTCCCCGGTTGTGCTGACCAGGATGTTCTGAGGCTTGAGATCTCGGTGCACGATCCCACGACTGTGAGCATGCTGCATGGCTACAGCCAGTGTTCTAACCGTAGTCGCTGCAAAGTTCGGCTCTTGAGGCTCTCGCTTCCAAAGCGCGCTTAA
>CAYWNG010000362.1:0-6909 GCA_964458685.1 uncultured Pirellulaceae bacterium | reverse complement strand
TAGGTAAATCGCTGGGCCTTCGGCCCGAAATCCCAGAAAAAGCGCAACTTCAAAAAGCGTTAGCGTGTGACAGACTTTCCCAACCCGAAGCGTCAGCGAGGGAGGCCCGAAACCTCAAAAAAGCCGGCCCCTCGCTGACGCAGCGGGTTGGGATTTAAGGCCGAAGGCCTGACACATCCTCTGCCGGTGTCGAAGGCACCGGAACGCTGGATTGACTACGACAGACACCAGTTTGTTATGGGAGAAATATTCGTTTCCCCATTTTTCTGCCTCCGATCTTTTTGCCACTCAGTCGATTTGCGACTTCAGACGTTCGAGCTCTGCTCAGCCATCTGGGCTCACAATTTTGAGCTGGATTGAATTCAGTCCCTCGCTAACGCAGCGGGTTGGGAAAGCTAGGCCCTGGCTGACGCGGCGGGTTGGGACTATCCCTCGCTAACGCAGCGGATTGCGATTAACTTCAACTTTATTCCAAAGACCGCAAAAGTGGTGACTGAAAGGCATCCAGATTGATCACCGAATAGCAGCTCGCGGCTAAATTCGGCCCTAAGCCCCTAAATGATTACAGCCTACTTACAGCCCCCCAGGAAAAAACAGTCATGTCCGATAGCTCGCCATCAGAATCCAACAACCAAAGTTCACCAAGCTCACATCGCTCGATTCCCCTTTGGCTCAAGCTGGCCTACTCTGGATTCCTGGCGGTGCTTGTACCGTACTATTGGTGCGCCTACGGACCGTCGAACTTTCTCTTTTTCTGCGACATCGCGTTATTCCTTACGCTGGTTGCCTTGTGGAAAGAAAGCTCACTGCTGGCATCGATGGCCGGAGTTGGCATTCTCGCGCCGCAGATTCTGTGGATGGCCGACTTTCTGTCGAGCGCAGTCGGGTTTCCGCTGACAGGAATGACCGGTTACATGTTCGACTCAAACCTCACGCTATTCGTCCGAGGCCTTTCCTTCTTCCATTTTTGGCTGCCAATTCTTCTGGTGTGGATGATTTGGCGCATGGGCTACGATCCTCGTGCATTGATGAGCTGGACAGTCGTCGCCTGGATAGTTCTATGCATCTGCTACTTTGTTATGCCAGCGCCACCCGCGCCGGCAGACAACCCCAACTTGATCGTCAACATCAACTATGTGTATGGGTTCAGCGACAAAGAGCCGCAAAGCATGTTGCCGCCTCTAGTATGGTTTGGTGCGTTGCTGGTGATCCTTCCCGTAGCCATTTACTTGCCGACTCACCTCGCATTGAAGAAGCTCTTCCGCAGCTCAGCTTCAGTCGCTTGATTTCAGTTGCTTGATTGTTGCGTAAATCATGAGTGCCAAGTGTGAATGTGATAAGCTCGAACTAAAACTTGATGTACGAAGCTGTGGTCCAGCGACTAGTGAAGTACAATAGCCGCAGTTGGACGACACCCATCCCATTGCGAATTCAGTCTAGCCTAGCAGCCTTCGATGCTTCGATCCTATTTCATTTGTACAGCTTTATTTGTTGTCATTGCGATAAGCTCGCCGTGCGCTGCGCAGGCGCCTAAAGTCAACTTCCAACGCGACATCCGACCGCTATTGTCGGATCGCTGTTTTCACTGTCATGGCCCCGACGAAAAGACGCGACAAGCCGACCTTCGCTTGGATCAGTGGGAGTCGGCCAGATCGGTCATCAATACGACAGAGGTTGATCAAAGCAAGCTACTTGAGCGAATCGAGAGCCATGACGCTTCGCAGATCATGCCGCCTCCTGAGGTCAATAAACCGCTCAGCCAAGCCGAGCGTAATCTTTTGCGACAATGGATCGCTGAGGGCGCCAAGTGGCAACAACATTGGGCCTATGAACTGCCTCAACGAACCGCTCAGCCGAATCACCCCAACGATCACTCGTCGGCTAATTGGATTGACTCATTCATTCTCCAAGGTCTGCTATCTCAAGGCCTTGCCCCAGCCGCTGAAGCCGATTCAACGATACTCCTACGTCGAGTCTGCTTTGATCTAACCGGCTTGCCACCCAGCGACGAACTGTTGCAACGCTGGAACTCGAAACAGATTACCTATGCGCAGGTCGTCGACGAACTTCTCGCGTCATCCGAATTCGGTGAGCGAATGGCCATGTACTGGCTGGACTTAGTGCGTTACGCCGACACCGTTGGTTATCACGGAGACCAAGACCACAATATCTCTGCCTATCGAGACTGGGTGATTAGAGCCTTTATCGATGGTAAGCCGTTTGATGAAATGACCGTTGAACAACTGGCTGGCGATCTTTTACCCAACCCTACAATCCAGCAGAGGATTGCTACTGGATACAACCGACTGCTGCAAACAACGCATGAAGGCGGACTACAACCCAAGGAATACCGCGCGATCTACGCGGCTGATCGTGTCCGCAATGTGAGCGCCGTTTGGTTGGCCGGCACGCTTGGCTGCGCACAATGCCATGACCATAAATTTGATCCATTCACGATGAAGGACTTTTACTCGCTGTCGGCATTTTTCGCAGACATAGACGACGAAAGTCATTTCAAGACTGGCTCCAACGACCTGCCAACGCGTCGCGATCCCGAACTTGAGTTGCCGACGCCAGAACAGAGTGAACAAATTTCGAAATGCCAAGCTGAAGTTCAAGAGCTCAAGTCACGCACTCAGAAACTTGAGAAGCAGGCCGAGGGCGAACGAACCGACGAGCAGAAAGCTGAGCTTGCGTCGGCTCAAGAGAACTTGAAGAAGTCGCAGGCAAGGCTAGCTGAGCTGAAGAAGAGCGTTCGACGGACGATGATCACCGTAGCGCTCGAAGAACCTCGCGAGACACGCATTCTACCTCGCGGTAACTGGCTCGATGAAAGCGGCCAGTTGGTCGAACCGAGCTTCCCACGATTCATGATCGCATCGCAGTCTCTGTCGTCTAATAGTCTTCCAACCCCGCGATCAACTCCATCGCCAGAATCCGAAAAGGCCGAGAGACTAACTCGACTCGATTTGGCTCGCTGGCTGGTCGACGATCAGCGAGGCGTGGGACTGATGACCTCGCGTGTTATGGTCAATCGATTGTGGTATCTCATGTTTGGCAGTGGGATCGCGCGGAGCTTGGACGAGTTTGGAAGTCAGGGCGAGGCACCCACGCATCCCGAACTGCTAGACAACCTCGCGCATCACTTAGTCGACAACCAATGGGACCTGCGAGCTACCCTGCGATTGATCGCCAACAGTCGAACTTATCGACAGACTTCGTTTGCCGGTGCGGACTTACAATCTAAAGACCCTCGCAATCAATGGTACGCTCGACAGAACGCACTTCGACTGCCTGCTGAATCGATTCGAGACAACGCTCTTGCCGTCAGCGGTCTGCTTGTGAAAACAATCGGAGGCGAGAGTATTCGCCCCTATCAACCCGCAGGCTATTACAAGTTGCTTAACTTTCCCGAGCGAGATTACAAGGCCGACGAAAACAAGAAACAATGGCGACGCGGATTGTACATGCACTGGCAACGGCAGTTCTTACACCCAATGCTCAAGTCGTTCGATGCCACGAGTCGCGAAGAATGCACAGCAGCCAGACCGCGTTCCAATACACCGTTGTCAGCGCTGACACTGTTGAACGACCCAACCTTTGTCGAGTCAGCGAGGGTACTCGCCGAACGATTGTTGCTGACGCCCAACATCACAAGCTTGAGTGACCAAGATCGCATCAACCAACTGTTCCAATGGGTTGTCCAACGTCAAGCTAGCGCCGACGAAGCTGTTGTTTTGCTCGAGTTGCTTCAATCCAATCGACAATCGTATCAATCGCGTCCAGAGGCAACTCAAGCATTGCTTTCGATCGGCATCCGCCCCGCGAATACTCAGATCGATGCCAACGAGCTTGCCAGTTGGACTCAAGTTTGTCGTGCCATTTTGAATATGTCGGAAACCACCACCAGATACTGAGTCTTTCCGAAGTCAGAAACAAAACGCCCACTGATTTGCAACACCTCTTCCGCTCGAAGTTATTTTGATGAGCCAACAGAACCCGCTGATCGATAAGTACTTGAATATCGGTTGTGGGCGATGTCCGCTCGTCAACACGCCCGAATGCAAAGTACACTCGTGGCCGAACGAACTGAGACAATTGAGAGAGATTGTTCTTGATTGCGGGCTCAGGGAAGAACTCAAATGGTCGGTACCTTGTTACACGCATAACAAAAAGAACATCTTGGTCGTTGCAGCCTTCAATGACTATTGCTCGATCAGTTTCTTTAAAGGCTCACTGCTTAAAGACCCCAAGGGCATCCTTGAAAAACCAGGCGAGAACTCTCAAGCCGCTCGCCTCATTCCCTTCACCTCAGTCCAGCAAATCGACAGGCTGGAAAAAGCAATTCGCGGCTTCGTTGCTGATGCGATTGAACTTGAAAACTCTGGAGCCAAAGTTGACTTTTCCGCGAAGCAAAACTTAGACCTACCCGAAGAACTATTAACTAAGTTTGACGAGCTACCCGCGTTGCGGTCCGCCTTCAACGCTCTGACTCCAGGACGACAGCGCGGATACGTACTGTTCTTCTCTGCCGCTAAACAATCTAAGACTCGGCTTGCCCGAATCGACAAATGCAAGCCACTGATTCTCGCCGGCAAAGGCCTGCACGACTGAGCTAATGCGACCTGTCGCGTTTATCGCTTCAAACTCAATGCAGAGCTTCTCCGGGCTGAAGAACTGTACGATGGTGCTGGATTCCTTTTGTGGCTTTTGTGAATTTTCGTGGCTAGCAAATGAATTCTTCATCGACCAGAGCTTACCCATTCAAGATTAAATCGTGCGGCGATGATGGTGTTATTGCCTTCGTAAAGACAGACGATTTCGCCAGTGGGTAAGACGGCTAAGTCCGAATAAGCGCTAGGCCCCGACTCAAGCGTTCGATTCACAGGCCAACTCTTTCCGTCATCGTAGCTAAGCTTTATCGAAAGGTTCTCGCGCTTGCCACGACCACCGGGAATCTCTTTCCGCTCCTTGTCCAGCGCTAAAGAATGTGGATTCGAAAAGATCAAGGTGCCAGGCTTTTTCGGATAGGCAATGATACTGGCCATGCAAATCGGCTCCCAAAGAGCGGCATCGAACGTAGGTTGGCTCCACGACGTTGCACCATCTGGACTGGTAGCAATCAGCTTCCGATTCTGCTTGGAATGATTCCGGCAAACCAACAGCACGCTACCGTCGCTCTTGGTTGCAATCATCGTTTCGTTGGGATTGATGAACTCGGCCGTGTTGGGGAAGACTAAATCACCAGCTTGCCAAGTCGCGCCATGATCATCGCTGTAAATCGTTGCAGCTGCACTGGGCGCGTGATCGCCGTTCTTTCCATAAGCTAACCAAATTGGCACGACCATCCTGCCGCTGGCAAGTTGCACTCCATGGCCAGGCCCCGTAGCAATCACGTTCCAGTCGTAGTGCTTTCGAAACGGCTCAAAGCTCTTCGTAATCTCAATTGGTTCCGACCACGTTAGCCCGTCATCCGAACTGTGCATCGAAAAACACTTAGCATAGTTGATGCAGTACAGCATGTGGACCGTCCCCTTTTGCTGATCGACGATCGCAACAGGGTTATTCACAGTTTGCTCTCGCGCGCCATCGGCATCACGCTTGCGCGGATTCCCTTCGATCCTAACGCCAGTATGAGCGATCTTTGTAGCGTCGCTCCACGTTCTCCCTCCGTCGCTAGATCGACGTAGATGAACTTCGATCTCGCCCCAGTCAGCCTTGCTATTCCGCCTCGCTTCGCAGTACGCCAGCAACGTGCCTCGACTTGTGCAGACGATGCCTGGAATGCGATAGAGCGTAACGCCGTTCATGCTCGCTGGAAAAAGATCGACCTTCTCAAGCTGCGGTTCCTGCGAAATAGCTTGTGAAAAGGTCAAACAACAACCGATCCAAAGAGATAACAAAGGCAGGTAGCGATGATTCATTTCCGAGTATCTCGTTGAAGTTGAACTGGGGTAGTGAGGAGTTCGGTTCGCCAAACCTTAGGTGAGCGCACTCCGGGTCGAATTTCACCGCTGGGTATGACGTGCTTTCCATTCCAAGGAACAATTGTCGTTGTAACGTGAGACTCGGGTAACGCGTTTTCGACAACCTTCCACTTTTTTTCCGCGATCGAGTAGCTCAGGGCCGACTTCGGAAATCCAGGATGCTGTTCTGGTGGCTGAAAGTTGACCAAGGTGCCATCGTCGCCGCCAAGAATCTGAAATTCAAAATCGCCGGCTTGAAGAACCGTTGCAGCCGCGGCGGCTCGCGGAACGTTGGGCAGCGCTGACCAGCCCTTTTCAGGATGATAAGCGTAGCCGTCGGTCAAGTATTCACGCACAGCCTTGCCATCGCTGTCAGCAGTCAACTTCACACCACTGCACAAGTAGATCGTATCGTTAACAGCCACCATGGCGGCCTGCATGCGAGCGGGGCCTGGCCATGCGGGCAGCTCCTTCCAAACAAGCGGCATCGAGTTTAGATCCAAAGCCCAAAAGGTATGCATAGCAGCTGTATCAGTTGGCTGGCGCAATCCTCCCGCAATGAACACAACGCTTCCTGCAAGAACGCCCGAAGCGTTGGCGCACGGAGCAGGCAGTGGCGGAAGTGATTGATACGACAGTTTTTTATCTGCCCATCGCATGAGAAAACAATCGCGATAGTGCTGCCGAGAATCGCTGCCACCAAAACAAACTACGCCAGAGGGTATCTTTAAGCCCTCGGGCAACGTAACACAAACGCTGTATCCAAGCGGTCGAGGCAACCGACCAGCGTCGATCCAAGCCTGCGCATTCATCGCCTGCGCCATCATCGACTCGAGCACGTACACTTTGTCATGCCAAACTTTTGCCCCGCCTTGCCATGGAGGAGCAAACGGAAAATTCGCTCCTCCTCCAACCAGCAATGCATTGTTGCTAATCCCCGCGA
>CAYWNG010000361.1:0-6940 GCA_964458685.1 uncultured Pirellulaceae bacterium | reverse complement strand
TCCTGGACGTACAAAGGCTTGACAATGGAATCTCAACATTTCGCGATATTGAGGTAAAGTCACCTGAATTCGCGGGTGTGGATTTTGCGTCCTTAGAAAGCGATGCATTTCTCGAATCCTGCGATCCGAAAGATCGCGATGTTAACTCACCAGACGTCAAGCTGTCGTTCAGCAATCTAGGGGGTGGTGTCATCACTGTAGAACGAAACGGTGATCGTATCGGTACGATTGATACTTCGGTGCCCAACCCAGTCGCCGTAGCAAACCACTCCGGAAAACGCATCTTTGTGGCGGATGGTAGCAATGTACGTATCTTTGACGCCAAATCGCTCCGTGAAATAGCTTCGTTCCGGCAAGAAAAAGTAGTGACTAATCTGCAAGCATCTTTCGACGGGCGATGTATCGTTCTCACGTTGAGAGACGGAACGCGAGTTGCGTGGGACCTTCGCCCCCTAGAGGAAAAGCAGGCATACTGGAAAGATTGTGCCGATGAGTTTGGCCCGTCTACTCAATACGTGAAGGAGTTGCTGTTGAGCGACCTTTCGACAAGCCAATTGGTGCCGGCACTCCTCAACGACAAAAGCCTTACCGCACGCAGGAAATGGGGAGTAGCTCGGCTGCTCGATGAAGCGATCCAGATCGATCATTCGCTCGGGGAAGAATTGTTTGATTCCGTCAAAGAAGACTGCGGCTATCTTAAGGAATCGGTATTGACGAAGCTTAACGAGCTAAAACCAACAGATATTCATAAGAGACACGTCGATCATGCTCGGGAGCTTGCTCGAGCATGGAATGTTGACACAAATGACATCTACTCCTTCTGCCGAAAAATCGTTTCGCAAAAAGGGTTAGCAGAATCGGAATACGAAAGGGCATTGGCGGCGATTTTGGCAATTCCTACTGAAAAGAGGGACGACACGACGCTGCTGATGCAAGGTGCCGCACTTTTCCGCTTGCGAAAAACCAACGAGGCGATGGAGTACTTGCAACATTTAGATCTACGAGAAAACTTGGAACGAAATCATCGGCAACTATTTTTGTCTATGTGCCAGTTCCAATTAGGCCAAACGGAAGCTGCTGTAGAAACATTGAAGTCAGTAAAGCTACCTGAACCTGAACGGGTTAGCGAATCGACGCGGGCCTTGTACGACGAAGCCAATTCGTTGATCAATGGGAAGTAACGAAGATTGCCATGATGCAGCCAAACAAGATCGATATCGAAGTCGAACATACCTCGCTGTTCCCGACCATCCTGCAACAGCAAAATTGCTCACTGCTGGTTTCGACGTATCAGGCAGGCAAGGTGATTTCTATCGGCGTTCACGATGGGGAATTGCAAGTCTCCTATTTAGATTTTCCATCGGCCATGGGAATCGCTACCAGCGATAGCTGCATCGCGATTGGCGCAGGTCGGCAAGTTCATTTCATCTACCCTATCCATCAAGTATTGCAGGACCAATGGGAAGGGAGTTCCTTTGATGGTGCGTTCATCGCTCGTTCAAGTGTCTACACGGGGAACGTTCATAGTCATGAGCTTGGCTGGGGGCACGATGGTCTCTGGATGGTCAATACGTTGTTCTCATGCTTGTGCACTCTGCGCCAAGGTGTTTGTTTTGAGCCGCGATGGCAGCCCGACTTTATTGAGCAGATCGGTGAGCATGACAGTTGCCATTTGAATGGATTGGCAATGAGGAGTGGAACTCCAGCTTATGCAACGATGATCGCGCCAACGGCTGAACCCGCAGGCTGGAGAAACCATAAACGAGACGGCGGTTGCGTCTACGATGTTGCCGGGAACTCGGCAGTCTGTTCAGGGCTAGCGATGCCCCATTCACCTCGCTGGCATGGCGATCGCCTTTGGGTGCTCAACTCGGGGACCGGCGAGTTCGGCTTTATCGACCTGGACCAGTCGCGGTTTGTACCCGTTGAATTCTTGCCCGGCTTTCTGCGAGGTCTATCGTTTTCGCGAGAGTTCGCGTTTGTTGGATTGTCGAAAGGACGCGAATCCAATCTCTTTGGTGGGCTGCCAATTACCGAGAGTCCAGAGTCGATGCGCTGCGGTGTGGGGATCATCGATTTGACCACGGGTCGCACGGTGGCGGTGCTCAAATTCAATACCGGAGTGGATGAAATCTTTGCCGTCGAAGTCCTGAGTGGCTTCGCAAACCCACTCTATTCGGGCAGCCAACAAAACGGAAAGGACCGCGAGATCTGGTCCGTTTAAGTTGTGGCGGATTTTTTGGATAACGACAATTAGAAACCGGTACCGGGTGAGAGTGTATTGGCTTCCGCAGAACTAGCGTCTGGTGGCAACGCGGATGGATACGAAAAAACGTGAGCAACAATCGAAAAAATTTTTTAGGATACCTCCCGGTTTTCTGCTGGGAATCTCGCATTGTGGAATAGATGATCTTTTTCTTCCTCAATGAGCAACCGAGGTGAACCATGACCGAAGCCGAAATTTTTGCAGCAGCAATTAAGCTCTCGGGTGACGCGCGGCACGCGTATCTGGAAGCAACCTGCAGTCAGGATGCTGGACTGCGCGAACAAGTCGAAGCCTTGCTTAAGGCCCACGATGAATCCGTTGGATTGCTCCCGAAGATAGCTGATGTCGATCGCGACGAGACTCGCGAGATCACGGGTCAGGCCGTACCCGGAGTCGTGATAGCGGGCCGGTACAAGCTGCTGGAACAAATTGGCGAAGGGGGGATGGGGACCGTTTGGGTGGCCGAGCAGTCTCAACCGGTCAAACGCAAAGTAGCTTTGAAACTGATCAAGGCAGGGATGGACTCCAAGTCCGTGCTGGCTCGATTCGAAGCCGAACGACAGGCCCTGGCGCTGATGGACCATCCCAACATTGCCAAAGTGCTCGATGGCGGACTGACCGAAACGGGGCGTCCTTACTTCGTCATGGATTATGTCAAAGGTGTTCCGATCACTGAGTACTGTGACGCCACAAGGCTTAGTGTCCCAGATCGTTTGCAGTTGTTTGTGCAGGTCTGCCAAGCCGTTCAGCATGCCCATCAAAAGGGGATCATTCACCGCGATTTAAAGCCCTCTAATATTCTGGTCGCCCCATACGACGACAAGCCCGTCCCGAAGGTCATTGACTTTGGGCTGGCAAAAGCGATGAATCAATCGCTGACCGAGAAAACGCTGCACACAGCCCATGACATGGTGCTCGGGACGCCGCAGTACATGTCTCCCGAGCAAGCGACCTTCAACAACCTGGACATCGACACACGTTCGGATGTCTACAGTCTCGGCACGCTCTTGTACGAACTGCTTGCCGGCTCGCCGCCGTTCGCGCAGCCAGAACTGGAGAAGCGCGGCCTGCTGGAAATTCTGCGTGTCGTACGAGAAGAGGAACCGCCGCGACCAAGTCTCAAGCTGAGCACCGCCGCAGCTCGCGCGAGTATCTCAGCCAATCGCGGCAGTGAACCGCTCCAGTTAACATCAATGATGCGCGGTGAACTCGACTGGATCGTAATGAGGGCCCTTGAGAAAGATCGCACTCGACGTTACGACACCGCCATCGGCTTTGCAGCCGACATCCAGCGATACTTAGCAGGTGAGCAAGTCCAAGCCGTGCCACCATCGCTTGGTTATCGACTCAAGAAGGCTTATCGACGGAATCGCGCAGCGGTGTTAGTTGGGACGGCGTTCACATTTTTGCTGATGTGTGGCGTGGCAGTATCATCTGTGTTGGCAATAAAGGCTCGGCGGGCTAAGAAACTCGCCGAAGAGAGTATGAAGCAAGCGGTTTACAACCAAGCACAGGCAGACGCGGCGAGAGATGAAGCCATCAAGAACGAAAAGGGCTGGGTGGAGGCAACTTGGGCCTATAAATCGTTGGCAGTTGAGGCTGAAGTCCGCGCGAATAGTGCCCGCATCGACGCCGATCTGTTGGAGTACAAATCCGATGCGAGGGTGGGATTGCTTCGATTGGCAAGGCCGCTCAAAGACTCTGTCGGGCCGATACCGCTGCCCGGTCGAGCGAACAGCACGACGTCCCAGCACTTCCCGAACGAACCCGAGCTTGTGAAGCTCCGCGAATTTCAGGCGGCAGCAGTCATCACCGCCGGGCAGCAGTTCGTTCCGCTGGTGCCACCCCTCCATCACAACGGAAATTCCCCAGAGAGAAGTCGTGAACAAGGACTAAGCATCATCGGCGACGAGCGTTATGGGTTGCAATTAATTGCACTCCCGAGCTTGCAGCAAATTGGGGTCTTGCGAGAAAGCAACGAGCGACTGGTGAAATGGGGGTTCAGCCCGGATGGCAAGACCATCTACACCCAAGACACCGACAGCATCGTGCGGTTCTGGAATGCCGACGGTAAATTCCGAGCGAAGACCCCAATCCGCCCGGAGCGATTCGTGTATCCAGCGGCAATGACCATCCAACAAGTCAGGGACGTGTCCGACCGTACCAATTCTGTTCGAATAGTCGATGGTATTGTTGTCTTGCACTCACAGCCGCCAGAGGCGGAGAACTCCGGTAAGGATTCGAAAGATACAAACGGCTTTCTTCAACCCAGCGGGCCGCATGATCTTTACAGCACTCGTACCGGGCAGTTCATCCGGCGACTGGATCGACCGGATTGCGACATTCGGGACTTCAAGCTCGTGGCGAACGACCGCTGGCTGATCTATTACGAGTACGATCGCAAAGTGGGCAAGCATCCAGATTGTCAGTTGGTCATTGTTTCCACCGACGATGGCCGCGAACTGGCTCGACTGCCTCACTCAACCGACGAGCCGACTAGGGATACTTACATCAGTCCCACCGGAAAGTGGGTGGTGACTCTCGAAACTGATGACCCGAAGAAGGAAAAAATGCTCGACCGAGTACGGCGAGTTCGTCTATGGAATTCTGCCAACTGGCAAGAAGTTGAAAACGAGACATCTCGTCAGCTCGCAGCGATACTGAAGTGCTATCTACACTTCGACTTCGTGACGGATGATATCATCACGGCAAGGAGTCTGAGTCCCGTGGGGGGTGATGATCCAGAGTTAATGCAGATGATTTACAACATCCTGGACTTAAGCCGACCAGGGTATCGGAGGAGCGGAGAAGACTTCGGTAAACCATTGCCCTGGTATAAACAAGTTGCCGCGGTTGACGGATCGCTCATTGGCTACGATCGAACGTTGGTCGATGCCAGAACTTTCGAGCGAATCAAGCCGCCGAGCGGTCGCATGTACCACCCTGACTTAGCCACGCTTGCTCCGGATGGTCGCTTCTCTGAAAATCTCGACACGGTCACGGAGAAAGAACTGCCGCTCTATGAAAACGACTCGGATGGATTCTACTTCGACTCCTACGGCCCTGGCTTTGGCCAGTTCGGCCTCATCTGGAATCGGCGACAAGATTGGTATCAACTCTACATACTTCCAGACCCCGTCCGACTCACCATCCCGCCGGCGATGCTCGAACTGTGGGCACAAGTGGTCACCGGCGGAGAACTCGGGAGCGATGGCCTCTTTAAAGCATGGGACGAGCCAAAGTGGATCGCGAAGCAGAAAGAACTCGCCGCAATGACGCAGCCGTATGCAGATTTTCCATTTCCTGGTTGGGTCGCCACCGAGCCACATCTATGGTGGCGCATCCAGCCAAACATGACGCAGAATTCTGACGAGCGCAACAAGCTACTTGATGAATGGCGTCGTCGCAGTGGTCGCGTTCGTCCTAAGCCAGAATCGGATACTTGGCGTACGCCAGGTCCAGCTCAACCGACGGAACAATCGCAAACAAACACTTCAGGAGACGCTTCAGTATCGGTTGTTTCAGACAGGTAGCCGTAGTTGTTTTTAGCCATGACAGAAACACTCACATCCTCAATGCCATCGACTCCTGCGATCCGAAAGGCCCCTCCGAACTGCCTGCCTACTTCGCGTTTATTCAGGTCTCGCCGTCAGTCCAGTTTCGCTTTCGTTCTGCCTTCGCCCCCAGTCGGCTTGCCCGACTGGAGCGTACGGTTCGAAGGCTAGAAGGCGGTAAAACGAATGAAAGACTCCCAGACGGGCTTGTCCCGTCTGAAGCAAAGGTTCACCGACTAGCGGAGGAACCTGATTCACCGATATTTCGAATAATCGATGAGGGGTTTATCACATCTCTCTCGCCTTAATCCATGAGAACCAGTTTTGATTGGAAGCCCAAGCTGCCATACACATCATTTCCTTACTATTTACCCTGACGGAGTCATTATGAACAAGCTACTTTCACTATCCCTCTTGCTGACACTGTTGGTCGCGTCGCTGAGTTCCGCTTCAGCCCAAGACGCTACTAAAGCTCAACTAGAAGATAAAGTCAAACAGCTCACCAAAGAGAACGAGATGCTTTCTCGAGAGATCGCCGTGCTCAAGGCAGAAATGGAGCAACTCAAAGCACTCAAAAATAAAGAACCCAAGAATCCGCCACAAAACAAGTTAGATCTCAACAACATCTTCGTCGTGGGGGCAAAGTTCACAACTCGCTCGCAACACACCGCCGGGCCAACCCGAGGAACGACTGGGACAGGTACCATGACCGTCACTTCTCGCGATGGGGATTCATTCACCGCTACCAACACCTGGTTTATCGAGAAAGACGGAACATCCGGAAGTGGGCAAATCCAAGGCAAGATCACCGCGCCGAACAAAATGCGTTGGAAACGCGTGGACGCACCTAACGGAATGGAAGTGCAGGCCACGCTGCGACCTGACGGATTATTTATCGATACCTTTGGCAGGAACCCCAACGGTTTGGAGATCAAAGGGGTCATCGATGTGTCAAAGTAACTGGCGATCTCAATGGCGCACCAAATGACCATGAACGACATCCCCCACATCCTCAACGCGATTGACGCTGGTGATCCGCAAGGTTCAGCGGAACTGTTGCCGCTGGTTTATGCAGAGCTGAGAAAACTTGCGGCGGCGCGGCTGTCTGGGGAGAAGCCGG
>CAYWNG010000360.1:0-6961 GCA_964458685.1 uncultured Pirellulaceae bacterium | reverse complement strand
TCTTGTTTTCGTCAACGACTGACTTCAAATCCAAAGAAACCGGAGCCTAACGGCGGCGGCTAGTATTCCTAAGCGGGACGCTCTCTAGCGGCTGTTGGCTAGTTTGAGTTGCAAGACTTTCGAGCTTATTCGAAGAGCAACAGACCACTCGCTTCCGGCAAGCGTTGGTGCGTACGTAATTGAGACCAACTTTGTGGTGGTCCAACAGGTTGAATGCGTCGCGCGGATACTGCCCATCGCGATCCGCTGCTGGGAGTATCCGTCGTAAGGCAGTCTAGGCGAATGGCGATTTCAGCTTGCCATGCGTCTGCTTGTGGCAAGGCTACCACATGCCATTTAGGATTGAACGCGGCGTTACCACAGCAACGATCTTGCGTGAGTCCATTCTCGGCAATAATCATGTCGATCGTTGTTCCGTAGTCTCGATCGGTATCAATCATTAACTCGACTTGATCCAGGCCCTTAAGATCTGCGTCATAGTTACGGTTCTTGGCAATCGGTTGTGAGATCTGCCCAGGAATGCGCGGCGCGCGGATCGCAACGTAAAGGTACTGATCATCAAAGGCCCACTTCACTTCTGTGGGCCGCGCGAGCGATTGATTTGTTGTTTGGAGAGTTGCGTTCTGTTGAGTTATGTTTGACTGAAAAGTCTCGCGAGGTGTTGTGATAGAGTTAAGCGAAGTGAGATTCATTGGCACAGCAGTTTGCCACATCGGCTCATCCAGCACACCATCCAGTTTAGGAATCGATGTCGCGGGCAGAGCTTTCACTGTCCACTTCAACTCGCGTTCAACTCCATCCAAGACAGCTAATTCCTGTTTAGCAGCATGCGACCAACCCACCAAGTGCGACTGATTGGCAACTTCATTCAAGATGATTCTAGCCGCAGACATATTGTTGATTTCACGAAGATTGGCGGCGACGAGCATTTGCACTGCGGGTAGCGAGCGTAACTGCGGATGCATTTTGATCGTGGATTCGACCAAGCTCAACAGCTCCGTATTCGTGGCTGGACGCTTCGACTGAAGCACTGCGCTCAGGCTGGATTTATTCAAGCCAGATTTGTTGGCCTCTGGTGTGGTTTGTATCGGGTCAATCTTGGTGGCAAATGGATGCTTGGAATTGAACTCATCTTTCGACACAGTGGGAGCAACTCTTCCGGTGTTGTTAACTATAGCTCCCGCCGTGCTGACTTTGGAAGTAGTTTCTGGCGTTGAAAATGGCGAGTTCGACCAGGTGTCTTGATAACTGGCGGTTTGTACAACTGGTGTTTCGTTTTCCTGCTTGTCGGTATCTTTTGTTTTCAGACCAATCCAATTTCTAGTCTCATGACTGCTGCTCAATGAGAGATATCTTTTGCTCGCCCAAAGGCCGATGTCGCCAGTATTCTGCGTCAGTTGAGCAAGAACGATATCGCTTCGTCGCCAAAGCTGTCTTTCCAGCAGACCTTCGATCAGTCGCACAAAGACTTCCGGCAATTCTTGTTCCGGGACAGATTGAAGGAAGAAGCGAAGTTGATTCAACCAAACCTCATCAGTACTCGCGTTTGGATCGGCGGCGATCAGTTGTTGAAGCGCGCGATCGCGATGGACTCTTCCCATTACCAGTTGGTAGTTACCAAGCGACGGAAGCGAACTGGTCAGCTTTGTATCGGATTGCAGCGCTAGACCACCAAACAGCTCAGCCTGAGCCGCTCGGGATTGACTGCGAGCCCAAGTAGTTTGCATGTAAAGCTTTGACGAACTAGCCCTCGTTCGAATAGGCAGGCAGCTCAACACGTCACGAATGGACAGCCCGAGATCCTGAATGATCCGTTGGCTGTCTTCGCTGTATTCTCCTTGGCCGGGGTTGGTGGTGGAAACCAGCTTCCCCGCTTGCCATCGCTCCAGCTTGAGTGGCTTGGCGATCAAGTCGAATTCAGGACTCGCCGCGATTCGTACGGCTTTGGCAATCGAACGAATCGGCGCACTCTCCGAAAGCGATGGTTTTTCATCGATAGCAGTTAGAACAATATCGGGCCGCCATATCGCAATTTCAACAGCGATACGAGCGAGCGCCGTGGATTCGTCGTCGGTCGAAACATCCAGTACATTCAAACCAGCAGAGCCAAGTTGGCTAGCGGTATCAATAGCTTGAGTTTCTGGACTGGGAGTAGCATCCGCGCGAAAAATGGGCTCGGTGTGTTGAAGGACTGTTAGCGTTGCCGTTCGCTTTTGATCGCAGATTGTACTGGCTGCTGCAATCCAAGGAATGTTCTCGATGCGGGCGGCGATGGCCAGCGAGCAGGCTCGTTCAGGTTGCTTCCGCTGAGCGTACCAAGTATTCCCGCCATCTCGAGTCGCGAGAATTGTCCCCAACGATCCCACGGCCCATCCGCGACTTTGATCAATGAAACACATCTTGTTTATTGGCAAGTTTTGCCCTGTAGCAAGCACGTCCCAGCTCTTGCCATAATTGTTCGACCGTAGCACGATCGATCCAGGTGATCCCGCCAACCAGACCGTTGCCCCATGTTGCTCGATACAATTCCAATCGCAAAGCCGTTTAGATTCGCTGGGTAATGGCAGCGCGGCGTTTTGCCAATTCACCATGTCGTTGCTAGTGATCAGTTCGCCGTTCTCACCGGCTGCGAACCATGTGCCGTTAATCAAAGTCAAGAGATGGAGGCAGGATTGAGGATACGAAATATTGTGCGTAGCCGGATGCGTGGATATCTTTGCTCGCCCCATTTGATCGATCACTGCGACCCTGCCCTGTTGGTCTGCAGCCGCTGCGCTGGCATGACTCACACCTTGAATTGCTGCTGACCAAGACTTCCCGCCATCGGTGCTTTGAAAAACAGAGCTGCCTAAGCCGCTGGAGTAATCTCCCCAGCAGATCAAGTTGTTACCAATGATTTGAATGCCGATCAAACGCGGTAAGTCATTGGTGATGGTCTGCCAAGTCTGACCTGAATCGTTCGTGGCTAATAGAACTCCATAGCTTTGCCCACTTTCGGTGCCGATCCAACCGCCAACTGCAAAGCCCTGTTCGCCTTGAAACTTAACATCATGCAGATTGGCTGGAGTTGGAGAGGGAATCAATTTCCAGCTACGACCTGCATCGTACGTGCCAAGAATCGTCCCGCGATCACCGACGGCAACTAAACGATCTTGAGACACTGCTGCGATCGATCTTAATGTCGCGTCGGGTCTGAGTGCTCGTGAAAGAGCTTCGTTGGGCAATGACGAGACTCTGTCTGAACTAGAAGGCGATTGTGTGCCAAATTGTCCCGTGGAATCACTACCGCAGAGAATCCAGCAACTAATGCAAAACACAAACAGAGCTACCAAGCGTCGGTAGTCCGTTCGGAAAAGGCCCCGCGCTGGTGTCCCTTCTGCGCAGCTATCGACGTTCCCCAACAAAAAACCTTGGTCAAGGTCCTGTGAGTTGCTCCGCTTTCGGTTCATGGCATGGAACACCATGTCTGACATTTCGCTTTGGGCCTCGTTGGTTGGAAAATCACAACGTATGTTGCGATTGGGCGTGCTATAGCAGTTTCCGCTCTCAGACTCCATATCAAGTGCTGCTAGGCAACGAATAACATGAATCTTGGGACGGGAATCCACAATCTTGGGGTAGCGACCAACCAACTTGATCTGCTATTGCATCCGCTGAATGCTATCTCACCAACTACACGTCCAAAATTGCTCAAGGAAGGGCCGATATGGGCATGTCAGCCATGACCGACAACGGTTTGAAACTAGATCAATTGAAGCAGATCGCTTCACAACCAGAACGCATTATCGACGATCTAGTCGCCGTATTGATGTCGCTAACCAGCGATGACGAGGAGACTCGTGCTTGGGCCGTGGATTGCATCCAGTCGATTGAGAGCTTGCCACAAAGCAAAGCTGAATCGATTGCTGGATTGTGCGAACACCATTGCGATGCTGTGGTGAATTGGACCTGTCGGATGTTGGGAAAAGCTGAAAACGTAGACTCTTTTCAAAAGCAACTGACCGAGGTGCTTTTGAATCACTCCTGCATTACGGCTCGTCAAACTGCAGCCATGGCTTTGGGACAAGTGAAAAAAGCTTCAACTGAAACTAAGCAAGGCCTTGAAGTTGCGGCTCAAAATTCAGACCCTCGCTTGCAACGACTGGCTAAAGAGTCGCTTGAAAAGATTGGATAACGCTCATTTAGCAACGTCGACACAGCAAAGGGCTTGAGGAACAAGCCGGCTGAGAGCGACAGCTACGTGATTTTAAGATTGATGAATCCCAACGCACGGAGGCTAAGGGATGCGAAACGTACCGTTTTACCCATTGCTGGTAGTCATACTTGTTGGCCTTGGCGGTTACTTGGGTTGTGATCCTAGTTCGATCGCACCGCCACTAAATCCGGCTGGCAATACAGCTAGCTCGCAGATCCAACAATCCGCCTCCGTACCCAAGCGCTCAGCCGATACAGTTATTGTCGGCAGCTTTAACATACAGCGTTTGGGGCCGAGCAAGATGAAGGAGCCAGCGATTATGAGTGCGCTGGCTCAGATCATTCAACAGTACGACGTCATCGCGTTACAAGAGATCACGGATAAATCCGGGGCAGCGATCAACCAATTGATGCAGTACGTCAATCAGAACGGAGCGCGTTATGCTCTGGCAATTAGTGATCCTGTTGGCCGTCCAGCCAGTGGCTACTACGAGCAGTATGCATTTGTGTACGACACTAGCAGAATCGAAGGCGGACAACGGCATTGCTATCTGGTCACCGACCCTACCGATCAATTGCATCGCGAACCCTATGTCGGTCGCTTTCAGACTCGTACATCCAACCCATTCACATTCACTTTGGTCAACATTCACACCGACCCCGACGAAATCAAGACAGAATTAGATGTGCTGGCCACTGTGCTAACCAACGTACGAGGTTTCGAGTATCAGCAGGCCCAAATTGACGATGTGATGTTGCTCGGTGACTTGAATGCTGCACCAGGCAAACTGCTTGGTTTGGAGCGAATTCAGGGGACCGTTTCGGTCATCAACATGCCCACGAACACTCGTCGCGACAAGATTTACGATAACATCCTTCTAGATCGAGGCCTGACCAGTGAGTTTACGGGCCGAGCTGGGACGATCGATCTTCAAACCGCGTTTGGAATCGACGAGAAGCAAGCGCTCCAGATCTCCGATCACATGCCGATCTGGGCCGAGTTCTACATGCAAAGATCGAACGTCGCGGCACTTTCGGCGTCTCAACCGATGGGCCTAATTCGTTAGCCCGGATCGACAAGAAAATGAAAAGCCCTCGCTAAACAGGTGTGTTGATTTAATCCCAACCCGAAGCGTTAGTTTCGAAGTTGCGATTTTTCTGGGATTTCGGGCCGAAGAACCAGCGATTTACATAGCGACTTCTTCGACTCTTGAGCCAGTAACAATTGAACTAACTTTTTTCGCAGCGTGCCCCTACAATATTGGGACACTCCGAACCCAAGGTTAGGCCATGACAAAAGTCACTCAGCAATCGACTCGCCGAATGAGCCTCGAGCAGCTCGAGTGCCGCCGTTTGTTGACCATCAATCCGACTGCTGAGGAACAAGAGGTTCTGCAGTACATCAATCGTTTTCGCGTTGATCCCGCGGGCGAGTTTAGTCGGCTTTTTTCCTCGGCGTCCCCATTAATCGCTCGTGATAGTACGCTTCAAGCCGATCTCGATTTCTTTAAGGTCAATGGTCCTCTGCTACAAAGCGAGTGGGCTGCGATTGTTCCGACGCAACCAGTGACATGGAACGAAGCCATTACCAACTTCTCGGCGGGTCATAATAACAATATGATCGCTCAGAATCGGTTGTTCCATTCCGACTCACTTGCGCGACGGACTGAGCTGTTGACTGCAGGTGTCAATCTTGATGTAACATCTGGCCAGCGAGTTACCTCCGAGATTGTCTTTGGACAGATTAAGAGCCCACTGCATAACTACGCTTCTTACTCCGTTGACTGGGGAACTGGCTCGGGAGGAATGGAAGCCACGCGAAGCCACCGAGTCGCTTTGGTGAATTCTGTGTTTGAGGAGATCGGCGGAAAGATTACGGACACGAGCGCTTCCAATCTCAGACCAAAAACGAATACCTTTGTACTAGCCAATATCCAAAACGCCGCAGTTCGAGTCAGCGGAGCAGTTTTCGAAGATCGCAACAATTCTGGATGGTATGAGGCAGGCGAAGGCCTGGGGGGCGTTTCGCTTTCGTTCGAACACACCGATGGTCGCAAGTTCAATACAACCGCCTTTTCTGCCGGCGGATACCAATTAGAACTCCCAGCGGGAACCTACAAGATTCGTGTTACCGGCGGAAGTATGCAACATGCCGTCGTTCGCACAATTACGGTGGGTGACAAAAGCCAGTGGCAGAACTTTATTTATTCAGCGAGTGCCCCAGCTCCTGACGTTAACGAACCCAACGATGCAAACGCAACTGCGACCGCTTTGACTGCACCTACAGCAAATCAAACTGGACTTTCCCTTCATAGTTCAAGCGATGTCGATTGGTTTAAGTACGTTCCCGTCGGAACTGGAATAGCTACTTACGAAATTCAATTCACGAATTCCTCTGGCAATATCGATTTGCAATTGTTGAACGCCTCGGGGCAAGTGTTGGCAAGCTCCGCGACAGCAGGTAACGGCGAGTCGATACAGTTTCAAGCGGATGCCGGTACCGTCTATTTCTTGAAAGTCTTTGGAGCTGCCAACTCGTCATATTCGCTCCAGGTCAACGGCCCTGAGGCGATCGCTGCAGATTCGAAGGAACCCAACGAGGCAATTTCGACGGCTACGGCACTCTCGGGCGTTAGTCCGTCGCTTAGCGGATTGAATCTGCATACCAATAGAGATGTCGACCTATTCAAGTATGTCGCCATGGCAAATGGTTCAGCAAGCTTTGCCGTGGCCTTTGATAACTCACTTGGCAACATCGATCTTCAAT
>CAYWNG010000359.1:0-6989 GCA_964458685.1 uncultured Pirellulaceae bacterium | reverse complement strand
CTTCGTAGTCAGTGATCGTACGTCGGCTTGTATGCAATCAAGAAAATAATCGCCGAGTCCGCAAGAGTTTTTTCGTAGAAGCTCCAACCCTCGCGTAAGTCTTCCTTTGCTGATTCAAGAAGCCGAATTTCCACGTACTTCCTTCCGAAGATCGGCGATGGCAATATCCCACTCGATAAACCTCAGCTTGCCTTCCGCAACTTGGCGACGACGGTCCTCCAAGATTTCTTTGTGCCATTCAGGGGATGGCAGATCGTCGGGCGCTTTGAAAGATCCGCCCAAATTGCCTCCATCGTTGCCAGTTTATCGGCTAGCGTCATCTTATCCAATGGCAGGTCAATTGACATGAAAGCTCCCTAATCGTGAGAGGACCGATCATTGGTTAATTGTACAATCTGGCAAGCTTCGATACAACGATGAACTTTGCCGACTCACTTTTCCCCGCAGATCCAAGTTGAATTCTCAGAAACCAAGACCAGCGTTACCCGGTCAACCCAACAAGCTCTCGTGGCGTGCTTGGATGGTGTTGCTGGTTATTGTGGCGCTTTTGCGGTCAGCGACAATGTGGCAAGGGTGGAGTTCTCTGCGCGATGATCCCGATGCGTACGCTCAGCTAGCTGTCTCCCTGGCAAGCTCGGGCACCTATGGATTTCAAGTTGAAGCCGACCAAGTGCGGCCAACAGCTTTTCGTCCGCCGCTTTATCCTTGGTTGTTGAGCTGGTTAGTTGCCGATGAAAAGGTCAGTACTGTTGGGCTGGCAACAGGTAACGTATTGCTCAGTCTTCTAATCGCGGGCTTAGCTACCAGCATTGCCAATAGGCTGAGGTTAGCATGGCCGATTATGGCTGGAGTCTGGGTAACCATGGACCCACTGCTGTCTCGAGCTAGCCAATTGATGATGACAGAACTACTAGCAACTTTTCTAGGTCTGTTGGCGTGGTGGCTTTGGCTTGTGCTCTGGCCGAGTCTTCCTACGTGTAGCTTGGATGTTCAGGACAAGAATCGTAGAGCGATGCCACAATGGCTGGCACTTTACGGATTAGGCTTGGTGCTTGGGCTTTCGATTTTGGCTCGACCAACCGCAGCAGTTTGGTTCTTGCTTTTCGCTGCTTGCATGTTACTAGCCGGATGCCAGTGTTGGAAGCGTCGCGTACTGGATACAGCTACGGTCAGTATTTGTGTTTTGGTTTGCATTGTTCCATGGACCTTACGCAACTGGTCGCAGCTTGGCGTTCCAATTTGGGCGACGACTCACGGTGGCTACACCTTGCTGCTGGCTAACAATCCTTCGCTGTATCAACACTTCGAGCAGAACGGACCGGATCGCAATTGGAATGTCGAGCGATTCAATGCAGCTTGGGCATCGCGTGGAATCGTCGACAAAGATCTGTTGCTGCAAGATGATTACTGGCTGCGTGAGCCGAGCGATACAACTACGACCGAATCAGCAACAGCGGATCAGTCTGCGATAAAGGTGCACTCGTTGGGCGAGCTGGCCGATGATCAGCTCGCCTATGACATTGCCCAGCAGACAATCCGCGAGCATCGTGGGACGTTTCTTCTGAGCTGCATCTATCGTTTGGGTTGGCTCTGGGCCTTGTGGCCCAATGGAGCAGGTTTAGTCACGGCGACCGCTTTCGGAGGCTGGTACTTTTTCATCTTCGCTTACGCTCTGGTGGGTGTCGGCAAGGCGGTCTACGAGCGAAAATGGACCCAGCCCGGTTGGCTTCGAAGTTGGCTGCCTGGGCTCCTGCTGCTGGTATCACTGAGTCTGGTACACACCGTATATTGGAGCAATATGCGGATGCGAGCCCCGCTCATGCCCTGCGTCTACATGCTGGCTCTTCTGCAGTTTTCGCGACGGCCAACCTCAGAATTTGATTAACGACAAGCCGCAGGCGATTAAGCTCCGTAGCCGATTGTTCGGTGTTTTTTGACGCTCGGGCTGAGTCGGGCCTCCTTTGCCCACGATTCCGAAATGATATCGCCGCGGTTCGGATTCAAGCTAAAGAGAAAGTCGCCTGTTGCTTGCCGTTAAGCGCCGTTAAACGACTATCTGGCCAGATCGCTCCATTTCACCCCCACGTTTTGAGTCGCGTTGCCGATAAATCCATGAGAATTAGCCGTTGTGAATCTGGACGAAACTAGATAAAATCCGAGACCCTTCACGCAAGAAACCCCCATTCCAGTGTGGTTTGTGCTCGTCTACGAGCCAACCGAGCTCCGCATGGGGAACTGATACCGGAATACAGCAAAACTGCAGATTTGATTTTTGGAGATACTCTCATGACGCTCGACAAGAGCCTTAAAGTTTCAGGCGGGTCGATTAAGTCTCGCAACGTAATGACCCGTGTCGAGCGATTGACGCGACTGAAAGAGCTTGAGCGCTGGAAGGAAGGCGACCCTGTATTGGGCATTCCTAAGACTCGCGTTATCAAAGTCTCTCTGAAGAAGAAGAAAAAGGTCAAGGGACCTGAAGAGGACGATAAGAAGAAGAAGGGCAAGAAGTAGCCCTCACGGCTACCTCGCCATTCCGCTGAAATCAATTCAAAACGCAGCTCAATCGAGCTGCGTTTTTTCTTAGTGTGCCACGACGCTCCGCCGTCGTTCCTCTTCTCTTAAATGTGCCACGACGCTCCGTCGTCGTTCCTCTTCTACATTGTGCTACGACGCTCCGTCGTCGTTCTTCTTGCTTCGTATTTCTTCTAATCTTCAGAGAACTACGACGGCGGAGCGTCGAAGCACACTAAAACTACGACGACGGAGCGTCGAAGCACACTAAGAACGACGACGGAGCGTCGAAGCACACAATGCTACTTGGGAATTTGATTCAGCGTGTAATACGCTTGTGGATGCAGGAGCGGATGGCCGTCTTGATTGCGGACACCAAGTACGTTGAGCTCATGGACAAACAAAGGACGCAGGCCGTCTACGACCAGTCGCACGCTGTAGCCATCCTCGCTGACGGTCGCCTTGCGAATACTCAGCCGTTGCGATTGCACTTCATCGCTGCCGTAGTCCTGGCGATAGAGAAAGGTGTAGCTATCCAACTGGTAAGAATTCACATCGGTAGCAGTTTTTGAGTCGACCGGTTGCGTGAACTTCAGTTCGAAGCCATCGGCCTGAGCTCGCATTTCTTGAATCTCGAACGGAACCTTTCCAGTCCAGACCAATCGTTGCAAGCCGTATGAAGCGCTGCCCAAACTGCTCCAGCCGCGATTGGTTAAACCGGCAAAGACGCTTCCATCGTGGCCTTGCGCCAACCGGAGAACTGCCGACGCAAATCCGCTTCGGAACGGAAAGCACGCTCCCTGATACTCGCCGCCGACCTTCTCCAGGAAGACACGATTCACACTAGCCTGCGTGAACTCGCCGACGAACAACTGCCCAGCAAACGGCCCGAACTTTCCATCGCTGGCGTCGAGCATAATGTCTGTCGTGCTCTGCCCCATTTTCTTGTAAGGAAACCAGACCGCAGGCGGCTTCATTTGTGGGAACTGCTTGATCGCATCGGGAATGGGAATGCCACTGGGGATTTTTGTCACACCGCGAATTGTTGACCCTGGCAGATTCATCGATGCCAGTGCTTCGGGATGATGAAAGAAAACTCCCTGACGCATGTGATGCAGAGAGTTTGTTGCCACCCAATTGCCTTGCTGGTCGGTGTAGAACATGTCTCCAGCGGCATTTGCTCCGAGGCCACTGGGCGAACGCATGCCGCTGCATTGAGGCAACATCGTTCCATCGGGAGTGATCTTCATGGCCCAGCCGCGCCAAGGTGCCTGACGCAAATTTAACTTGGGTTCATGAATCGTGTGCTTCAGCTCTTCAGGCTTAAATCCCATCCCGATGTTGAGCGTTAGCCAGAGATTGCCGTCTTTGTCGAGCTTGGGACCGTAGGCGTATTCATGATACTGGCCAGTCAGTCCCCAGCCTTTGGCCACGGTGATGTACTGATCCGCTACATTGTCGCCGTTGGTGTCTTTCAACTGAGTCAGCTCAGTGCGCTGAACCGTATAGAACGAATCGTTATAAGCGATCAACCCCAAGGGCTCATGCAAGGCACTCGCAAAGCGATGGTAGGTCACATTCTCCGCGGGCTCATCGTAGACTCCTCCAAGAATCCACACTTCGCCTTTACGAATAGTTACCGCAATTCGCTTTTCGTCCAGAGGAGCAATACCGCTGACCTCCAGAGCTAGTCCCTTGGGTGCAGGCTTCCAAGTAGGTGATCGAGAATCGGTGCCAGCTTGCGAAGTCGATACCGATACGATTCGGTAGTAGTCGCTCTCTACGGGCACTTTTGCCACGATCGGTTGCTTTTCAATCGGCTTGGTTGCCTCGTTCGTTGTAGCTTCGATCGTTGTAGCTTCGTTCGTCGTAGCGTCCCGTTTCGGTGTTTCACTTGTCGGTGTTTCACTTGAAGACGCAGTACTGTTTGGCTTCGGCGAGCTTTCCGGCTCTTGCGCAAAACCGAATGCGGTTGAGCAAGCCAGAGTTGCAACTAGTCCACAAGCAAGAATACTCAGCATGTTGGTCGAACGAATTTTAAGAGGCCGCATCATGGCATTCCTTTCCATTGATAGAGCAATTCCAATGTCGAAGCCTGGTCGCTGGATGGCTTTACAGGGATGATCCATTCGGTTTGAACCCCCGCTTTTCGAAACTCGCCCGTGGAATCGGACTTCGACAAATTCACTATCAATCCATCTTCGTTGGAAACGACTAGAGAACCCTTGCTCGCGTCTCCCTCGCCTCGCTTTAGCTGCTTGCCCAATAACAGCCGAAGATAGATCTGTTCGGTAGGCTTGTTCTGCGCTGTCGACTGTTCGGCTTGGCCAGCTTCTAACGTTACAAGTCGAACGCTCAGCGTCCGAGCGAGTCCGATCGCTGTGCCGCTTGAGTCGACTTTGGGTTGCATCCGATCAGCGATGTAATAGACCAAATTGCTTTGGCGTTCGCGAATCTGGTAAAGGAAGGTTGGAACGCTCTGTTCGTCAAGTTTGTAACCGCTAAAGCGAACAGTCGAATTCGCATCGGTGGGCCACGGCGCGTTCTTATTGCCAAGCAATGCAACGACTGGGCCGCTTGGAAAAAGCACTCGCTGCTGTCCCAAGGGATCGACGGGTTTGGCAAATCGGTCGAACCAAGTGGCTTCGGCATCGATAAACTTACCGCTCCAAGCTTCAGCGATGTTGCAACGCTGCGAATCAAAAGCAAAGTGGATCTGCTGCGGATATCCGACGGCGATTGTATGGAAGCCGCCGACGGGCATGAACGTCCGCAGCACAATCGGTTGCTCTTTGGGCGTGAGTTCAAAGCTCTGCGAACGCGCTTCTTCGATCTTTGCCGGCAAAGGCTGGTTCTTGAGATCGCTCATGTAGGCCACCATCGCGGCGAGTTGCAATTCCATATCGCCGCCCAGTATGTCGGCGTATTGGCTCTTTCCATCCGGGAAAAACGTGGGCATCCGCGTTCGCGGCTTCAGCGATCCGGGGTCCTTCAAAAAGTCATGGAGGAACTTGGGCTGAATGCGTTTGTCCACTTCGCTCAAGTCGACGCCGACAACTCCCGGCAACGACTGTCCTCGAAACGAATGGCACTGAACGCAGCCCACATCCATCAATTGTCGACCCGCGGCTTGGAGTACCTTCTTGTCAGCTTTGGCAAAGACATCGCCGCCTTTGGTGGGCTCGGCATCCACGCGAGACAACAGTTGAGGCAATAGTTTTATGTACTTCTTTCCATAGACCGGCATCCGAATGGTCATGTGAGGCCGAATCGTGGCCTCGCCTTTGAAGACCTTTTCCATCCATTCCAAGACAAGCTTTTTGCCGACACCGGTAAGCGTTGGAGGCAACCGGCCTTCGTCTCCGATGTCAACGTTGTTGACCGTTTCGAAGTATGGCTTGCGATAACGATCCATGCCGCCCTTCGATTGTCGATCATGACAGGCGTAGCAGTTCAGTTGCAGCATCGTCAGTTGCAGTGATTGCTGCGGCGGCAATGCTGATTGTGCGGGAGTCTGTAAGCGATTGTTCTTGTTCGCCGGTTGTTGCGTACCGACAACACTTGCAAGAGCGCTCAACTGTTTCGCATCAAGTTGATAAAGCGGCTGGCCGCGTTTGCGAGTTGTTGCGTTTGCTGACTTTGATGATGCTGATTCAGTTGCGGACTCAGTTGCGGACTCAGTTGCTGAATTTGTGGTTGACTCAGTTAACTGATCATTCGCTTGCACACACGACGCTCCAGATCGAAGATTCAAAGTCGCCAAAGGTTTTCCTGTGGCTGTAGCTGCGGGAGTGTTCTGAACTTGATGGCAACTGTTGCAGCGGAGTTCGCCGAAGATTGCCTTACCGCGCGCGACCAGTTGGCCATTGTTACTCGGTCGCAAGTTGACTGACTTGGGTGCTTGAGCTGGAGTGAGATAGGCTGCGATATCGGCAGCGTCGACGGGCTTAAGCGAAAAGTTGGGCATGCGTCCCGAAGGTCGAACACCTTCTGGGTTCAATAGAAAGTAGGTCAGCGATTTCCGCGAGTATTTTTCGGAGAGATTCGGAAGAGGAATCGAAGGCACCTTGCGAGCCGACGACGAAAGCCCCAGCTTCTCAAGCTCTTCGGGCTCCAATTCATCCAGCAAGCGATCCAGATCCGATGGTTGAACCTGCGCGACTTCGTAATCGGCGGAGGGCTCGTGGCAAGCTACGCAGCCGATCGTATGAAACAAACGCTTGCCTCGTTCGGTATCACCTCGATCATGAAACTCAAGCGGCACAGGATTGGCACCTGTCGCTTTGATCTCCGGAAACGGCTCGACCAGTGTTGTCAGATACGCAGCGATTGCCTGCGCCGATGCCGCTCGATCTTTTTCAGCGATCGAATACAACATCGCTGGCATCGTTGATGCCGCGTGAGCTTTATTGGGATCGAGCACAAACTGCTCGATCCACTTTGGCTGCACGCGACTTCCCACTCCTCCCAATGTTGGC
>CAYWNG010000358.1:0-7005 GCA_964458685.1 uncultured Pirellulaceae bacterium | reverse complement strand
GGTTCCATCTACGGTATCGTCGCAGCCAAGCGTGGAGCACTGAAGCCTGTCGGACAATGGAACGAACAGGAGGTCACCGTCGTGGGCTCGCGAATCAAAGTCGAACTCAACGGCCAAGTAATCGTCGACGCTGACGTCGCACCGGTCGAAACCTATCTTCACGATCTGCCACACCCCGGAAAGATGCTCACCCAAGGTCACTTCGGCTTTGCCGGCCACGGAGACCCCGTGAAGTTCCGCAATATTCGCATCAAGGAACTGAAGCCAGCCGAGTCAACCGATGCCAAGCCAGAGAAGCCGTAAGGGGATCGTCGCCTTTTCCTCGCGGAGAAAGAGTTTAACGCAGTGGCGCAAAGACGCAGGGCCGCAAAGAAGCGATTCAAACTCTTTCCGCCTCTGCGTCTCTGCACCTTTGCGTTGAAATTCTGCATGCTTTCGGTGATTTCCAAACCATGGCGTTGGTAGGTTCGTAGTAATGAAGAAAGCAATGATTTGAGTTTGACCCATGGATTAGAAATGTCGAGATCAGAAACATCGAACAGAGGCAAGGTGCAAGCATGATCAGCGAATCATCAACCGAGCATCCCTTAGAGTCAGCGATCGACGATTCCAAGGAGCTAATTCGCAATGATCAGTGGACTCTGGCAAGTATCTTATGGGTCACCACGGCAGTAGCTTTGGTCTTAGCTTACGCGATGAAACTTGGCCCAGCGGCGGTTTGGCAAGCTGTCTTCTACGCGATCTGTGTTCTGGGATGTGGACTGGCAGTCGGTACAATCCGCCGCGACTGGAAGAACGCGATGTTTTGGTCCGCCCTTTACGCCTTGTTAGCCTTTCTGGCAGTCGCCGGAGGCAACTTGCCTCATCCTTCCATCGCTCTTGGTTGGGGCCTGGTTGGCGCACTTGTCGGAAGTTGCGTTGGAGTCGAACTTCCACGGAACTGGATTCTGGCCACCATTGTTAGTGCGCTGCTGGGATGGATTGCCATGTCGATTTTGGTTCTCGCCATGCGGCAATCGATTACAGGGCTTATCGCGTTTGACACCTGCATTGCTGGATTCGTCGGCGCACTGCTCAAGCCCTTCACCCTGCTGCTCAAGTGGTTCGAAAGGCAGAGTCATCAACCACGTTTTGTATTGGCAAGCTGGTTGGCGATTTGTGTCCTGATCGGCAATTTTCTGGTGCCAATTCTTGGCGGTGTCCAGCGATAATGCCCCAATCGCGTTGGCTTCGGACATAATGACTCGGCGACCGCTCAGTCATTCGCCGCCAGAGAGCCCATCATGCGCACCTACCGCCACTCAATTGTTATTTCCGCCGCACTCAGCATTACAATCCAATTGATCCTTTGCTTGCTGCCCCGAATCACACAAGCTGCACAGGCGAAACTGTTCGCGGGCGTTGCCAAGGCTGACATCACTAGCCCCGCGGCCACCAAAGTTCATGACCCATGCTTCGCTAAGGTACTTGCGCTGAAACAAGGAGAAACATCCGCAGTTCTGATCACCGTCGATGCAGTCGCGATTGGCGGTATCGGCCCTATCGGCGATGCATTCTTGGGAACAGTGCGAGCCGAGCTAGCCAAAGATCCTGGGATTGCGGCTGATAATGTACTCGTGGTTGCCAGTCATTGTCATGGCGTCGTGCGAAGTGACTGTGAGTCCACAGTGATCGACTTAGTACGACAAGCCTTTCGCAATTTAGAGCAGGTCCAGGTCAGCCGCGGATCGTGTAGCGAAAAACGAATCAGCGAGAATCGTCGTGTCGTGCTCAAGGATGGTAGTCAAGTCGATATGCGACGCGCGTACTCGTTTGCGTGGGATAACGAAATCGACTCGATCGGCCCTATTGATCCTCAAGTTGGTCTCCTGAAGTTGGACCGACTGGATGGGAAGACGCTGGCTCTGATCTACAACTTTGCCTGCCACCCGATTATGAATCCTCCTAGCAAAGGATCGTCGGCTGATTTTCCAGGCGTTGCTTCGAAGCTCATCGAACACTCGCTCGGCCCACAGTCGATGGCCTTCTTTGTTCAAGGATGTGGAGGCGATATCAACCCGGTCCAATACAAAGAGATTACTCAACCAGCCAACGCGGAGACTCTGGGCAATCTCTTGGGCAGCACGATTATCCAAGCCCTACCCACACTTTCGCCGCAGACTGAGAGTACGCTCGCCATTCGCTCTCGCAATGTTCCCATACCCCGCGCCGATGATATCGAAAATCGTATTCAACGACTGGAGCAATCGCGACTTCGCTTGGTCGAATCGCTAAAGAGCACGAACATCAACTTCAAAGCTTTTGTACCGCTGTTGATCCAACAACGGTTGTCGCCCGAATTCCCGTCAGCCAGCGCTCAGGCGTACCGCCACCAACAGCAACAGGGCCTTGAAGATTTGACAATTGCCGACGCTGATAAACGCGAGCAAGTTGAGGCCTACTTGTCGAACATCCAAACGATGGAGCAGATCACGCGTCTGAACACCAACTTGTCGCTGCTTAAAATGCACTTGGGGAAGGTCAAGCAATCGCCGTTGCCGACCATCAACTGCCAGATGTGTGCGTGGAGGATCGGAGACTTTCGCTTGGTGACCTTCCCTGGCGAGCTGACTGTCGAAATCGGCATAAAACTCAAGAAAGAAATGCCCAAGAACAGTTACGTGGCAGGCTACGCCAACGGATACGTGCATTACTTGCCAACCGTTGAGCAGCGAGGCAACACGGGCTTTGCTCAAGAAGACTGCGATTGCATGGTAGCACCTCAGTGGCAGAGAATTTTCGAGGAAGGCGTTAAGGAGATTCTTAGCGGACTTTAATCGACTTTAACCCTGATTCGTCTTTGAAAGCCGTACTCTTGCCAAAATACCTTTGCGCCCGACTATAACAGTCTAAGTCCCATTTTCTTGACCCATTGTAAGTTTGAGGCATTGATGAATCGTCCCGCCAATTTGGCTGAATTGCAAGCAAGCGGTTGGAAGTCAAAGAGTGTTAAGCAAGAGATTCGCGATAATTTCGTTAAGCTTTTGGCATCTGACCAACCCATGTATCCAGGGATCGTGGGTTACGAACACACGGTTATTCCAGAGATAAACATCGCCTTGCTGGCTGGGCACGACATGCTGTTCTTGGGAGAAAAAGGACAAGCCAAAAGTCGTCTGATGCGTTCGCTGGTGCGTTTCTTGGACGAAGCCATTCCTTACCTGGATATACCAAGTGTCCCAATTCACGAAGATCCTTTTCAGCCGATCACCTCCGCGGCGAAGAAATTCTTAGCCGAACATCACCCCAGCGAAGTGCCCATCGCTTGGTGGCCCCGCGACGATCGCTACGCCGAACGCCTGAGCCCCGGAACGAAGTTCGCTGACATCATTGGCGAGATCGATCCATCGAAGTTAACCGGTGGCGTGAGCATGAGTACCGAAGAGGCCTTGCACTTTGGACTCATCCCCAGAATGCACCGCGGGATCTTTGCAATGAACGAGCTTCCCGAACTGGACGAACTGGTTCAAGTCGGCTTGTTTAACATTCTGGAGGAACGCGATGTTCAGATCCGCGGCTATCCCATCCGTTTCGATCTAGACATCTTCATTTTGTTCTCCGCCAATCCGAGCACCTACAACCGTAGTGGAAAGGTGATCCCACAGCTCAAGGATCGTATCGGCTCGATCATTCAGACGCACTATCCGCTGCAGCGCGAGATGGGAATCGAAATCCTGCATCAAGAAGCGGGACTCGATCTGGGTGGTGAATATCCGGTTCAAGTGCCTTACTTCATGTCCGAGATTATCGAAGAGATCACCCGACAAGCTCGTCGCAGCAAATACGTGGACCAAGCATCGGGAGTCTCCGCGAGATTCAGTCTCTCCAACTATCGCGCGATGATTGCCAGCGCGCGACAACGCTCTATCGTTCTCGGCGAATCACCGGCCGTGCCGCGCATTAGCGATTTGGGCCACCTGTATGCGTCCAGTCTTGGCAAATTGGAATTGGACTTGATGGGCAGCCATCAGATGTCCGAAAAGCAAGTGCTCGACGCCATCATTGCTGAAGCGATCAAGGTAGTGTTTGGCCAATACGTTGAGCAGCATGGTCTGGACGAGATCGCACACCTGTTTTCGAAGGGTGTCCGTATCGAAGTCGGCGACATGTTGCCTAGCGAACAATATTCGCAGCGTCTGCAAGCCGTTCCACCAGCCTGGGACAAAGCCTTTGACGTCAACGCCAGCGAGAATCCCGCGATTCGAGCTTCGTGCGTTGAATTCGTCCTCGCCGGACTGTACTCGTTAGATCGCATTAGCCGCAGCCAAAAACATGGCAAGATCCACTACGATTTTGAGTAATGATCGTCGCCTTTTGCTTCGCAAAAGTAGCGTGGCTCTTCAATTCCCTCGGTTGAAACAAATGCATTGGTCGACGCGAGATCGTGACGGAGCGCTACTTTCGCGGAGCGAAAGGCGACTATGGCGGAGCACGCCAGGGACTAGTTTGCACACACAAAAACCAAAGCGTGAAATGGACGGATCTTCATCTAGTAACTGATCGCTCGGTTGTTAGAATGTGGTGATGAGTACAGCACGCAACAAACCCTTGATTTCAATTTCCGAGTTTCTGGAAGGCGAAGAGGCCTCGGTAACGAAGCACGAGTTCGTTGATGGTGTTGTCTATGCGATGGCCGGTGGGTCGGCGACTCACAACCGCGTCGCAACCAATGCAACCGGCGGACTTTACGTTCAACTCCGTGGCCGTCCCTGCCAAGTGTTCAACTCGGACATGAAGGTGCGTATTCGACAAGTTCGAAGTACGCGATTCTATTATCCGGATCTCTCCGTCGTCTGTCAGCCGAATCCTAGCGACGACACCTTTCAAGATAATCCAGTAGTGGTCGTAGAGGTTTTGTCTGAATCGACTCGACGTGTCGACGAGCGAGAAAAGTGCGACGCTTACTTGTCGATTAGTTCGCTAGTCGTTTATCTCTTATTGGAAACAAGCAAAGCGGCCGCAACCCTCTATCGACGCTCAGAAGATGGCTTTATACGAGAATTAGTTGATGGACTCGACGCCGTTATCGAATTGCCCGAAATCGGTTGTACTCTTTCAATGGCTGAGGTTTACGACCAGGTTGAGTTCAATGCGAGTGTTTAGAACTTCATGCGAAAACATCTGGTCTCTAACGGAGGCACGAACTGCTGCTGCGCGATAGTCGCCTTTTGCTCCGCAAAAGTAGCGAGAGTTCGGGGCATTCATAAAGATCTGACCCCTGGCGGGATCAGCTACGAAGACGCTACTTTCGCGGAGCGAAAGGCGACTATGGCCGCACTCACTTTTAAGCTCTTTTGAAAGGGGGCTTTTTGAGAATGCCGTAACGGCGCGGTACTTGTTACAAACTACAATGGTTCGATTGAGCGTTTGTATGCCCTGAGGTAAGGAGTTACAACCTCGTCAGCAGGAACCGCGTTGTGCGTTATCAGATAGTGCTTGCTTTGGCAATCGTCCCGCTATGTGCGCTGGCTTGGTGGCTCATCCAATCCACGCCGTATCTATCTTATAGCGGTTCATTTTACTCCGCCAATCTCGATCACTCGAAGCAAAATGCTATTTTCTGCGAGGGGTGGCATACCTTCGCTCAAGAGGGCCTTCAAGTCAACCTCGAATCTGGTCAATCTAAAAGCTTAAGCTCTACTGAAGTATTGACCGCATTTTCAAAACGAATCGACAATTGGCTGCTTGTCGACTTCGTTGCGGATTCTAGCTTTATCGTCCTACCACCTCATTCGTATCACTTGCACAATCTCGCAGTGGATGCTGTGGTGCCCATTGCATTGAAGTTAGATTGGCGTCCCAATTTAGTACATGGAGGATTCCTAGTTGGTGAAAATGAGAACCCGCCAGGGTTCAGATGCTGTAGTGTGGCACGCCAGTCCCTGGCGTACACTCTAAGCATAGACCGACTTCACTGCGATGTAATCTCTATTGATGAGCAAGCACGCTTAAGATCCGCGGCCGTTCCTGAATTTTCCCGCTTGATCGACGTAACCGTCAGTGCTGGTTGTTGGGTTTCGTTCCTCAACCCAACCTACGACAACTTGGCGGAAATGTCTTCAATGATAGCCCATCCGTTCCGTGGCCCAATGAAGACAAATAACATATTAAGGATTAGATGATGCGTCGCTTGGATAGAGATACGGCGGCGACGGTGTGTGTGATAGAGGTGTAGGAGTTGGCGGTGGAGTGGTTAGCCAACATCTAATCCTACGTTCGAGAAGGCCGCGGCTGCCCGAGCGGACGTCGGCCGCAAGGCTCAGTGAGTCTGGTTTTGTGGCTCTGGTTCTGGTTCTTTGAGTGAGAATTCGGCAGTGAGTAGCACCCGGGCTATTGTTTCGGATTCGAACTATTCAGGGTCGCGTTCTGATTGTTGTGTTCTTTAGGGGATTAGTTCAGGCTTAGTGTGTGCCATTCGGTGTTGAAGTTGAGTTTGATCCTAAGAGTTGGGTAGTGGTTGTGTAAATTTGTCGCCGCAGTGAAGAGCTGTGTTAGGTAATTTGCTGTTCGTTTAGTCGGTTGACTCGACTTTCATACTCCTTTTTCAAGCTCAGCGCGTACCTTCTACGCAGTACGAGCCGAGTGTCGTTAAAAAGTTTGTTACCTTACGCCTTTGCGTGAGCTTCTAAGCCAGTTCAGCGGACGTGATTCAGCTAGTGTCGATCGCTTGAGCGTGAGCCCGAAGCCGCAGCTTTAATATGGCGTACTGGCCAACGCCCAGGCACTCTGGGCTCGCCGCCACACTCGGGACATCTCGCCGCTGGCTTCTTGACCGCCATCGGCTCAGCACCAACCATCAGCGTGTAGCGCTTTGCCCTGGGCAGTTAAGGCCTTTCAGGCCAGTAAGACGGGAAGCGCAGCGCGCCCTGGGAAAGCGAAACGATGGAGCGGGTACGCCTTGAAAGGGCAAAACAATCAAGCATCTTCCGATCGATTCTGGTGCGGTAAGTTAACTCGTTATCGCAA
>CAYWNG010000357.1:0-7015 GCA_964458685.1 uncultured Pirellulaceae bacterium | reverse complement strand
GGAGCGAATGAACTTCACCGCTGCTTCGAACTCGTCAAATCTCTCCTTGGTCAACAGGCTGGCAATTCGGCCAACAGTAAGGTCGAAATAGGGGTCTACAAATCTGACGCGGTCAGCAACTTGAATCGCATGTTCGCATCCCAGCGCAACCAGAGTGCCGTCTTTCGCCGCATCCATACAAAATGCAGAGTGGGTCAGGTTTTGAGGGATCGACATCTCGAATCGAGTGATGTGGAGGTCTTGTAGAAACGACTGCCACTTGCCGTCTTTACCGATACGATTTCCCAGTACAAGAGCCCATGTGTAGTTTTCTAGCGTAAACGCTTTACCGTCCAGGATACGGCAGGTCAAATTAACAAACCCCGAAGGATCTTGTACAGGGGAAGTAAGCTGAACGGCTCCGTTATCACCGAACCAGCAATCGCTTTCAATTCCTGCAAGAGCGATCGTGTTCTTGAGCGTCAACGTATTTTGCACAACTAATTCTGCAGGCTGCTTATCGATGTGCCACCGAGCCAGTTGATTCTGCGAAACAGCGATGTATTTGCCTTCAGGATTAATTGAGACACGCGCATCTACGATTTCGCCTTCCTTGGACCTACTGAGCGTCTTACAGTGATCGTTTAGTACATGCAGTTGTAAGCCGCCCTTCGCTCGCGTCACCACGGCAATGATGTTGGCCTTTTCGGAATAGGTGCAGAACTCGATCGGATCGTTAAACTCAGTAAGATACTGCTGCGATCCCGAACTAATGTCGTGGACTGCGACAGCTTGTGACTTTACGAGAAGGCATTGCTGGGGCGACTTCATTAAGTAGGCCGATGTGCATTCGCCTGGGGAAGGAAAGCTTGTGGTCGGCTTTCCCGAAGCTACGTCCCAAACCTTTACTAGCGAACCAACAGTGATCAATCTTTCCCCGGATTGATCAAAGTGAAAGCCGGAAGGGATAACCTCCTTGCTCTTGGGAATCTCATACTTGATTTCAATCTTTGGGTTTCTAGTGAAGGCGCGTTTCAAATTGGCAACTACGTCCGGTTGCAGTTGACTGAAGTCTTGTTTGTCGAAATCAATTTCAATCCGTTTCGCATTCATCGCCTCGGCGAGAGACTTAGGATCAAGCCGTTCCAAGTAGCTGAATGGGAGCCTTCGTTGGAAGACGAACGGTGAACCATCGCGCTGCCAGTCGTAACCTCCACGTCCTTGATCCGTAACAACGCTGGCAGAAACGGTTGTTGTCATAGCGGCTGAGCTTAGGCGTGGAGGTTCCTCGCAGCCCAAGTTGACGATGGTCAGCAACACGGCAATAGTCAGCACGATTGGCATTTCGAGAACGCAACGCACTCTAGTTTTGCAGGCAAGAGATTCTCTATTGTTCATAGCGATTCCAAAAAGTGATTTCGTCCCAAACATCGATGATCGCCTGGATCAAACTTGCGGGCTGATCCTGTGGCTCGTTAATTCTCTGCCCATCATCGGACAGCATTGGCAACAGGCTTTCCTTAGTGCGAGGTAAATATCGCGAAGGAACGACTAAGTTTCCTAGGAGAATGGTCAAGTTGGATGCAGTTTGCCAGAAGTGGCTTCCAGGCTCTAGAATTCGATGACTTTGAGTGGCTTGAAGCTGCTCAACTACGTCTGGGTCAGTGACGATGTCTTCAATATCGAAGGTAGCATAGCGAGAAGTTGCAATAAATTTCAGCAATCCATTTCCCGGTACCTTGGTTCCCCGCATTGACACTTGGCGAGCGCTCGCATGCCTTCTGGCAAGTTCGATTATCGCTTGCTCGTCAAGAGTGGAGCCATCGAGGTTGATTTCCAGATCGTTGTAAGGTACGTCCGTCCATCCCATGTTGTCTGCGCGGAGAGTTGTGTGTCTAAGGCCAATTCCGCGAATCTTAACAAAGGAGGATAGCTTGTCCAAAACCGCTTGAGTCGGGCGATCAACGTAAAGCGCTTCAGCTTCACTACCAAGCTGTAGAGCGAGTTTTTCCCACCGGTCCCCGTTCACGCCGGTGTCATTCACCCATAGTCGCTTCAGCTTTGGAAAGTTGGTATTGGCCAGGTTCTCTGCGATATGATCAGGTACCTTCGTCCCTGTTAGACACAGTGCTGTGAGGTTGGGTAGGCTGCCTATCATCGACAGAGTTTCATCGCTCAACTGGCAATGGCACAAAGCGAGTGTTTCCAGCGACTTACACTTGAGAATCTCTTGAACTTGATCATCTTTGAGTTCTGCACCACCACCGATAAAGTGCGTGAGATTCTGAAGTCCTGAAATGCTGGTGTTCTTCGGGCATGGCCCATGAAAGATGATGCCCAAAAGAGATGGTGCATTGTTGATCACCACGCTTCGAGCATCTGGTGAAAGTACTATGTAGTCACGAAATCTTGGCACATTCACCAGCTTTACCGTATGAATTGCCAGTGCAGGCACAGCTCCGTTGAAAAATACTGTTTCGATCTGTTCATGATTCTCAATCACCAGGCGTTCGAGTGAGTCATGACTTGAAGCCAACATCTTTAGCTCCGGTAGCGATGAAATCAACTGTGTTAGTTGTTTGTCGGGCAAGCGGGTGTCTACAAGTGACATTTGCTGGATGGACTTTAACGAGCTCAGTTCGTCGATCTTGCGTTCATCTATTCCGTACTTTGAGAGATTGAGTTGTCTCAACTGATTGTTTTTCGCAAGTACTGACCAATTGACCTTGGCAATGTTGCAATCAAGTATGGACATGCTCGCTAGACCTTGCGCGTTTTCGAGCGATTTAACTAGTTTTGCTAGGTTGTTTTGTTGATATCCCCCAATTCTATCCATTACCATGTTGCCGTTTTGCATGATCATCGAGTTCGCATTGAGCTTCTCTTTCTTCGTTTCGTCGCTTACAGTCAGTACGAGATCAATCCCTTGGCAATTTTCGATAGTCGCACTTTCGATTTCCGAAACATCCAACGAGAGGGATTGGCCTGGCGCAATGTTCGATAGGTTGATCGACTTCACGGTTGGCAACTTTGGTAGATAATCACTCTTCTTTAGAATTCGCTGTGGATCGGACTCGTCGCCCACCAGTTCGATGACCTTGGGGATATCTGCAAGAGTCAAATCAAAACTCTGTAGTACATCGAGCAGAACTTTCTCAAGAGAGGGTAGATTCTTGAGCTCAAGCGTTAGGCTTTCGGTGTTCTTGGACTCTGAACCTCCAAGACATTCGATGGATTCCAGTTTGGGCCATCCATGTAGCTTATGGACAAACTTTTGTCCTGCGGGAGGCCTTGGTAACTGAATTCGGACGAGGTTCTTGGCCCATGCAGGAGTCGTTTCGAAGTCGCACTCGACATTGGTGTGGATCAATCCCAATCGCTCGAGGTTGGGCATTTCACCTAGAGCATCCAGTCCTTCTCTGGTGATGTTCGTCCGAGGCAAACTGATAGACCTCAAATGTTTGGCTTGGCTGAGCGCTGCAACAAACTGTGGGTCCAGTTTTCTACCACCCACACCAACGAACTTTAGTAGAGGAAGGGTGGGGATTGGGTCGAGCATTCGCAGGTCGTAGTCTCCACCTTGAAGATACAAGCCTTGCAGATAGGGAACTCGTAGAGCTTGCTGAATCTGCTCCGCAGTCGGATGAACTAACTGAACAGCCACCAGTCTTTCGCAGGCGCTGGCTAAGCCCCAACCAGCCAGTGGCCTGAGTGGAGTGGGAAGGTAAGCTGCGATTGCATACTTGCCACCTTGGCTAGCTATCTTCTGACCATGCTCCCGCTGGAGTTTTGAACGTCGAAGTAGAACTTGCGCGTAAAAAATGCAAACTGCGACAACTGTCGTATAGACAAAAACATCCAAGAGCCGTACCGTCCATCGACTCTTGGATAGTCGAACTTGTCGCCTCTGAAAACGAAGGTACAGGTAGTAGCACGATACGATAATCGACCAAAGGCCAATATCGCCAATAAGCCTTAGGAACGAAAACGACGATGTGCCCTGACCTTGACCGCTAGACCGAACATAGTACTTCAAAGGCCAACCACCCATTGAAAAACTGTCTAGCTCGGGCGAAAACATCCAAGTCGGCTTGACGCTGACGGCTGCATTTTCGCTGCGATATTCATAGATCCAGTTCGACGCGCATCCGACGCTCACCAGCAAGAACAGCATGAAATAGTTGAAGTACGATAGCTTTCGAGTTCGCGGAGTATTTGTGGAAGGCTTAGGCTCATCGTCGCTGATCGAGTCGAAGGCAACTGCATCGGGAGAAATCATTGAGTAATTCCGCGTCAAACAAACTACGCCACGCAAACGACATTTCCCAAAATGCCAGGGGCGATGATAATGAACATTTCCACCTAATATAGTAAATCAACACCTCCGTTTGGGCGATTGCCCTTAAATTCTTCGAAAAACACTCCTTACGCCGAGAGCACTAATTTTGAACAGAATTCATCCTGCAATTAAATCCAGTCTGCTTACGGCATTCACTTTGCTCGCGATTTGCGAGTGGAGTTCTTTGGCGAACGGACAAACTGATTCAAGGGCAAACTCATTGCCACCTTCAATTGCTCTCTGGAGTGATGGAGCGCCGGGATCCAAGGAGCGAATGAAGGAAGCAGAAAAGGCTGATGAGGGTCCAGGCAAGTGTAATGTGACTAACGTGCATCATCCGTCGATCACACCTTTCTTGCCAACAGCCGACAAAGCAACGGGAACCGCCGTGATTATCGCTCCTGGCGGTGGTCATCGCATGTTGTGTTTAGGACACGAGGGCTACAGCTTGGGCGAATGGTTTGCTGAGCACGGCATCGCAGCTTTTGTGCTCAAGTATCGACTGGCCCGCGAGGAAGGTTCGAGTTATACCGTCGATGAACATGCCATGGCGGATACTCGACGCGCCATTCGCATGGTGCGAAGTCGCTGCAAGGAGTGGAACATTCATCCCGAGCGTATTGGAGTCCTTGGATTTTCCGCGGGTGGTGAATTAGCCGCGCTGGCGGCGATGGATTCTGATTCGGGTAACGCCAAGAGTGATGATTCCATTGAGCAAGCCAGTTGTCGACCAGCCTTTCAAGCTTTGATCTATCCCGGTAGCTCAAAGCGCTTTACCGTGTCCAAGGGTATGCCTCCCGCATTTATCGCTCTGGGGGCCAAAGATCGCCCCGATATTTCGTTGGGTATGGCCGAGCTTTACCTTAAGTACAAGGAAGCCGATGTGCCTGCCGAGTTGCATATCTACTCTAACGCGGGACATGGCTTTGGCTATCGCCCCGAGGCGAAGTCGGCGGCTGCCGCTTGGCCCGAGCGACTAAGAGAATGGCTGGTTGATAGCAAACTGCTGATCGAAAAGTAACCAATGCGTTCTTGGAAATCTCGGTTTTGCTATCGGGCGCAGTTGGGCTGTCGCAGTGGTCTGTCAGGCCTCGTGTTGAGCTTTGGCTGGGGTCTTGCACAGTCCCTAGTGTAGAGGGACGACAAACTAACGTAGAAGAAGTTGCTTGATCAACGGAGGATGAAACATGTTACGCCATTCGAATCGAACTTGGCAAAAGCGCTGGTTAGGCAATGCGTCGATTGTTACCTGTCTGGCTTTGATCCTCGCGTGCCATTCAACGAACTTGAATGCCGATGACTTCTCGCAGTTCCGAGGTTCGGCGGCTGGAGTCACTGTAGATCAGCCGATTCCGTTGCGTTGGTCGGAGAAGGAGAATATTGCCTGGAAGATTCCTCTTGCGGGTTCGGGCTGGTCGCAACCAGTCGTATGGCAAAACAGAGTGTACATTACTTCTGCGGTTTCTAGCGAGGATCTTCGGCCCAAGAACTTTGCTGATGGAGTGAAGCTTCCACAAAGCATGGGACTGGGAGGATTCACCAGTCCACCCAAAGTCACGATCGACTGGCAAGTTCAGTGTTTCGATACCGCGACCGGCCAGCAAATTTGGGCTAAGACGATCAACAGTGGTCGACCCAAGTTTCCTACACATCCTTCGAACACCTACGCCACAGAATCACCAGTCGTCGATGCGAATGGCGTTGTTGCTTTCTTTGGAGCGACGGGCACTGTGGTTCGACTAGATCACGCCGGACAGGTTTGTTGGCAAAAAGAACTCGGTGCTTTCGCTAGCGACAATGGCTTTGGTACTGGCAGCTCGTTGGCTATCTATCAAGACAAAGTCTTCGTCCAACATTTCACCAAGGGCAGCAGCTTGGTTGTTGGCTACGAATTGCAATCTGGAGCAGAGAAGTGGACGTACGAACGAAAGTCCAAAGGCAGTTCGTGGAGTTCGCCGCTGGTATGGCGTAATTCGCAGCGAGCTGAGTTGTTGGTTTCTGGCGGCGATGAGATTGATAGTCTTGATCCCGAGTCGGGGAAGGTGATCTGGCGATTGACTGGAGCCAAAGCTCCGACGGCATGCTCACTAGCTGCCGACAAAGATCGTATCTACTTCGGAGCTTCCGATCCGTTTTCGAAAGGTCCCTTGTTTGCGATGTCTGCTGGTGCCAGCGGTGAAATTTCGCCAGCCAAGAAGAATGGAAAGTTCGATCATTGCGATTGGTTGGAAGCTAAGTCCGGGCCAGGCATGCCGTCACCTGTTTCCGACGGACAATTCGTTTACGTGTTGGACAACAACATTCTTCGCTGTCATAACGCAGCTACGGGAAAGCGCGAATACCAAACTCGCGTACCCGACATGAATCAAGTTGCCGCCTCGCCGCTGGTGATTGGCAACAAGTTGTTGGCCCTAGATGAAGGCGGAACAGCAGTACTGGTTAAGGCTGGCAAGGAATTCGAAGTCATCGGCGGTGGAAAGCTCGACGACACCTTTTGGGCTACTCCCGCCGTGTGCGACGGTGCGATCTATCTTCGTGGAATCGACTCGCTGTATTGCATCCGTCAATCGCGCTGAGATCGTTATGGCTACTTATGGCGGATCTTCTTTTGCATTTTGGACGGATGAACAATCGTTCCCATGGTCTGGTCGATCACAGTCACCAGTTCATCATCAAAGCGACACAGGAAGGTCTGCC
>CAYWNG010000356.1:0-7034 GCA_964458685.1 uncultured Pirellulaceae bacterium | reverse complement strand
GGAAGCACAAGGGGATGAACGTATATCGAGTAGATAGGTGGCCATGCCATCGCGACGACGAGCGTTACAACCCATAGGGCCGATTGTCGATTTAGATTCAACAACTTGACGAACTCCTGTTTGCATTCGTTTCGGATCAATAAGCGAGTACGGGCCATACTAGCAAAACGCTAATCCATGGAAGTAAAGCATGACTTGTTTTCTATGGCATACAGAGCAAGCAATGCCTCGACATTTTCGTTGCAAGAGTAGTACTGACGATCCAGTTCTTCAGTCAACCTATCTTGTTTTTTGGTGAATGCAGCAATTTGCCGGCACCTCTCACTACTGTTCTCTGAAGCGCCCGAACTGCCAAAATTTGCGACAGCTCGCTGCAGGATCGCTGCACGCTTGCTTGCGCCGATTTCCGAAAGCCCCTCGATAGCCAACTTCCAATTGTCACCAGATGAGTTCGCGAAATACTGTGCGTGGCCCCCGTTGCATACCTCGTGATTGTAAACAACCACGGCATAGTATAGTCGTTGAGGCTGCGATAGATTGTCGATTCCATTTCTTTCCAAGGCATCGAAGACATGCCTTTGCACATTCGAAAGTTTCAAATAAATCGCCAATGCCTCTGCTGCGGCCTTTTGAACCAGTTTCGAAGGAGACTTCAGCTCGTTTCGGAACGTATCTTCGGCGGAATCATCTGGGTTCTGTGCGTAAGCCAAAAGGGCTTCAGAGTAATTGCAGTCATGCGGGTAATTGACAATCTTTGGCCGTACTGCTTTTAAGAAGGGCAATAGAATATCGTGCGGAATCTTGCAGCCGCCTCGATTCAATGCCCGAATGATAGAGTGAACTTTAGTGTTTTCAAAAGTGAAGTACTCCGGCGATAACAAGACGGATCGCGCACGTTCTGGATCTATGGCCAACAACAGTTCTGGTGCCTCTCCGCTAACAGAGGTGTCAGCGCGGCTCAATAGCTTCGTTAGGCCTGGAAACACACCACTTAGGAAATCCCTAGAGCAGCGTTTAGCTTCCATGCCACGCTGAATGCCCATCATGGCGTACGAGCGAACGTAGTCGTCTTCATCATTCAATGCCATAACCATTGGCTCGATACACTCCAGCGTACCAATATTGCCAAGTGCAATAGCAGCGTATCTTCGGAAGTGATCGTCTTCATGCTGAATGTATCGAGAAATCGGCCGAGCGGCTTCGGCTGGCCCGAAGGGCGCCAGGAGATCGACTATCCGCTCGAATGGCGATTTTGCGTCCGCGACATGTCGAACCTTGCTGAACTTTGTCGAGCTGAGCCTTGGCCCCTCAAGTGCCTCGATTAGTCTTGGAACGGCCCTGATACCAACCAATTTGAGTCGGTCGAAATTGAAACCTCTATCCTTTTGATCGAAAAGACGTTCAACCATTCGCTCGATCTCTTCATCGGAGATGTTGTCGGGAACGTCCAACGCATCCCTTGTCATGAGATAGTGAATCGCAGAGAAACGATAGCCCAGATTTTTCACCCAATCACGGAATCCACCTGACATTTGGCTCTCTAGTTGAAAATTTGATGCAGGATCAGAGGGTTAATCACAAATGGGAAGAATGACAGATATCGTCGTAGAGTTAAACGGCTTTGTCGAGCGGATGTGCCTCGGGTTCTGTCGCAGTATCCTCATACCATTGGACGGGCCATTCTCCCATCAGAGGCGACAGAGTTTGGACATCTGAGGGCGGAAGCACGCGAGCAATCCCGACAAGAGACTTGACTAAGTGGTAGGTCAACGCATAGGCATTTACGCAGGCAATCAAACATAAGACGGCTCCGAGATATCTCTTGTCATCAGGGAATATCGTTAGGTTGCTGGTTTCATGGTGCAGGTAAAGGAAGGTGCCGCAAAGAGCAACCAATCCAATGGCTGAACACAGTAAGTGAATCACAAGCGGACGCTTACGAAGTCTCCTGCGTGTTGTCGATTCATCGCATGTCAATCGAAAGCTCTTGTGCATGGCAACCCAAGTTCATTTACTTTCTGCCGGATCGAGCGGCCAGGCGTCAAGTAAATGACAATCTGGCGAACTAGAACCGCTGGGATAAATATTGTATTCGATTCGGAAGAGTGTACCGTCGGAGCGAAAGCTCAGTAATAAACCACATTCATCATAGCAACAGAAGTGCTGAACCAATCCGCCCGAGTAAAGCAAAGGTAGCCCTATTTGATCGTGAACAGCAGACTCGTGGTCACCAAGCTTAAAGTACCGTGATAGATAGTGACGCTTCTCTACATCGGACATGCTAGACACAAGGACTCGCTGAATTCGTTCTTGCGAACTTGGTCGGGTCAAGTAAGCAACTGTAGCCGCCGAGACTATCGTTAGAAAGAAGAGTAGTCGCAGTGAGAAGCGTCGCACGAACACACCTCTTTAAGGAAAGTCTGGTTTACTGAGTCACATGTGAATAGTCAAAGCGAAAAAGTAGCGTTTCAGTGTAAGTGCACGAGCAATTGCTCGCTCGTGACTCTTTAAGCCACTTTAAAGCGCAACCAGCAACTCTCTCGTGCGATTCTATCATAGTCAGTTCGCCGAATGAATGGCCAGACGCTGTGATCTCCATGCGACTGCCAGTCCGAGTAGCTTTCGCTTGGGCGAGGAATGTAGGGGTACCGACCCAAAGTCAGTTTATTCAGCAACCAATCAGTATCCGGAAAGCGATTCGCATAGAAGAAAACGGGCCACTCATACTCCAGGTCGGATCGCAGGAACAATATTGATCGACGGATGTCGCAATAGGTCTTACGATTCAGCTTATGCCTGCCGCTTAACGTGTATGTCGGAATATCAGAGTAGAGACAGTACGCACGTTCGAGAATTGGGCCGAGTGCCGCATCATCATAAAGGCGTGGATCACGTAGCGCACTGAAATCGTGCTCGATCAGCCAATCGTCGAAGTCACTGTTGGAGATGAACCCCGATATCAACGCGTGAATTTGATCTGCGAGTAGCGACCGACGGATTTGATTGATCATGGATAATCCTTAAAGGTACAACTGCGTTATCCAATTCCTCTGGGTTCATACCACTTTTCACAAATTCGATCGATCCGTAATCAGTGATGAGACTAAGTCTAATCGATTGGCGCGATCCAAAACATCATCCCTGGCGTTGGCTCAAGTACTACAGAAGTCCTTCCGTTAGAAGTTTCCCCCATTCGATAGCTCAACAGTTTTAGATTTTCCTTTGGAGAGCAGGAAACTGTACCATTAGCGCCATATACGCTAGTTTGCCAGCCTACGAACGAACGGTTATCGAGCCAGGATGGCGGATCTACGATCGGAGCAGAGTAGCTTTCTCCAGACACCTTCACAGTTTGGCACCATATTCCGCTCTCGTTCTGGTGTACTGCAATTGTCAGAATAAATTCGCCGACACGTTGCTTGCCACTATTGTCACGGAGAATGTGCCCTTCAGACAGCTCGTTTGTTGGATAACCTTCGATAGGAATTTCACCATAGCTGGACATGATTTGGTAATTGGACGAGCTTGGCAATCGAATACGCCACCGCCACTGCCTTGCATCGAACGAGGGAAGTGAGACGGCATAAACTCGGTCGTCATCTTCAATCTCAAGATAAGCGAGTTCACGTTTCGCCGCGCTAAGCTCACGCTTGACTCGATGCAATTCGCCGCTAGTTCGATAGTGAGATACGGCCAATCCGATGATCGTAATTGCAAATAGCAGTGAGAGGATAGAGAATCGCATCGATTTTCAGTTGCCTAAGGTTTGTTGGGATTCGTACAAATGCTGAACCCACAGCTTACTTTGTCAGGCTTCCGCTCTCCTCGACCTGAGCCCAGGAAACAATCTTGGCACTGTTCAGCGATGCTAAATGCACCTGCGGCATTTTCTCTAATTCCGCTTTCAGTGCATTAGATCGTGTGTCGCTAGGGCTAATACCGTGAGAGGGGCATCGCACATCTTTTCTTAATATCGTTGTGGCAATCGTCAGCATGCGTCGCTTGTCGTTCTCATCAAGCCTTTGCCCATGATTCGAAAATAAGCGATAGCCTTTCAGTTCGACCTGATCCACACTCACTTCTCATTCAACAGTGCAAATGAAACTACAACCAAAGTCTTCCTTGGAGGAATTCAATCCAATGAGCTCGGCGCATTTTCGCGACAATTCACCAGACAAAACTATGTTGACTCGATCACCAGTCTTAAGCTCTTGCTGCAGCGTTTTCCCGCCCGAAAGATGCAGTTCGTCGGTAGGTGGAGTTTTACTCTCTTGAGCATCCGAGTGCGTTCCGAAGAGTTCAAACTCAGTAAGCTGGCTAGAATTCGTGATAGCTCGGTGGGATTCAAGATTAGCTGCGATGCGATTAACACGAGCTTGAAAAGTGTATTCGATCTCACCACGATCGTCGTATCGCTGCTTTTCAATCAGCTTGGGATAAAGAACTTTGTTAATTCGTGCGAACTCGCGTGTTTCTCGTGAGAGCAAACGTGCACTGTCGAATTCTGGTCCGACTCGAAGTTCGACTATCGTTGGCAAATAAGCGTAGCGTTCATCGAAGGTGTAGCTGAGCCAGCTTTTGGAAGTCGCCGCATTCTTGTTGAGCAAGTAAGTGAGTCTTATTCCAGACTCGATGCGTTCTATTTTGGGTTCGTGTGACACGGAATGCGACTCAAATACTTTCTGGAATCCTTCGCCATCAAATTCCAAGCTATCGAACAGTGTATGTGGCTTCTTGAAATGTACTGCTGTTGAATGAGTACCAGAGTTACCGTATTGACTGACAAGTTGTTTTCCACTCGTTGGGTACCAAAGATAGTAGACGTGAGTCTCAGCGCGTATCTCGAGTTCCTGCACTCTTTTAGACCGAGATACCGTCGTAATTTCTAATGTGTCCAAGGCAATCGACTCTACGCCCGCCAAAGCGACCGATTGTTGCTCGACAATCTGCTTAAGAATCAATGCGTCGTCCGCGAATAGATGAGACGAGAACAAAACGAACGCTGCCACAGTAAGATTCATGCGTCCCATCGAAGACAATCTCCTTGTCGAACAGTTTCTAGTTTCTGAAGCTGATGTTAACAGATTCCATTCAGGCTTGGCCTGCATTGCCATACGGACATAATTTCGAATGCCAATCTACTGCTTTTGGAGAGGCTTCGCAATGTGGAAGTTGACGGCTTTGGGAGAACGTATCCTCTCCAGCGATCGATACCTCCGGAAAGAGTGGTTCCAGCGTAAATGGGCAAGCTCCGTTAACTCGTCCCTGCTCATCTTCCTGCTCAACGGGAAATCCAATTTGAACGATAGCAACGAACTCATTGCCATCCCTATCGCGGCAGTCAAATGAAGATTTAGCAAATACTCTGTCCATGAACTTTCATTATGCGATTGTAGGTTAGTGAGTACGCGAACGAGCCAATGATCATTGGCGGTAGCAAGAAGATCGACAGGTAGTGTGGAATCATTGTCCAGATTGCTGATGGCGTACTTTGGACTATTGATAGCCAAGACCAAGAGAATCCACCAAACGCCAGGCTGATAACAAGATGCACTACCACAGTACCTACCGTTGTACCGAACGATAAGCGAGCAAGCTTCGGAGCAATAAACGATGAGTTAATTGGCAACAGAACTGTTGCTAGTGCTAAGCACATCACTGCATAAACAGGAATACCCGCAGGGTTGTTGATTGGCTTGATCCAATTGACGACTAGATGAAGGCCAACGAACCAGACTGGTAGCGCGACGACGGAAGCAAACAAGCTAACACGCCACGACTTGCGATGCATTAGAGTTGAACTTTTCTCACTCACAACTGTAACTCTTGTCGCTTGGACTATTGGGCGAATTGAAATTCGTTATGGCAATGCGCTGGTTGACGTGAGCGATGATGCTAAACGCCTGAGCGGTTCTAAAGTCTAGCCCTATATCTTACCCGCTTGGAACGGCTGCAGACGGAGGAAAAAACGCCCGCGCTTCAGGGAAGAGGACTTTCCAACTCCGGTGAATGGATAAAGACTTATCGACCAATGGACCAGGCTCGAGATCTTTGGATTGAGAAGTACCTCTCGAGAAAATTGGATACAAATAGGGCCTAGTAACGATCACCAATTCAAGGGGACTTGCAACATGAAATGGGCGTGGGACAAGTTTGGTTACATCATAAGGGACTCGTCGAGTAGCGATCGCGCCCCCGTTCGTGATCGTGAACTCATTTTGGCCTTGCTGAATATGACCTCAGTATCGGAAGCTAAAGTACTCTTTTTCCCCGATCTAGGTCGTGCGGTCGTTACTTCAAAAGAGCCGGCGACACTGACGCGGATCGATCAGTTCAGAGCGAGTCGAGAATCTAAGTGGGACGTTGTCTATTATACAGAGAGCGATTGGATTGCACTCCAGCGCAGGGCTGAAGTGGAACTACAGCGAGTTGATTCTCTCAATCCTGATGCCGTCCATACCTTGATTCAAAACGGAATCATTACTCTCGACGACGTTGCTGTTTTACCTCCTGATCGAATGGCTGCGCTTTTAAACATCGACATCCAAGTTGCGGACAAGATCATCGAACAGGCTGATGCAATCATGGCACTTGAGGACGGCGAATAGGTACACAACATACATCTTAGTAGTCAGGGGCGGCTGTTTCGAAGCATCTTGATCTGTACATCCTTGTCCCCTGCTCGCGCCTTAACCGATTCCGACTCTGGCTCCTTTGGTGTGTCAGCAGGTGGGCGGATGGTTGCCAATAGTTCAAACTCTCCTTCGGGTAAACCTCCAATTCGAAACTCACCATCCAAGCCGTCCGATGGACGAATTATGGTCCCAACGATGATCTTCCCTTCAATCGGCGAGATAGAAACGGTCGCACCATAAAACCCCTTCCCGTTCTTGCCAAGGACTCGGCCACTAATCGTTTCTGAGCCACTGAGGACTTCAAAGGCCGGCCCTTCAGTAACCGACGCATGATTCTTTGAGAACTTTTTCGTTATATCGCCGATCGCCCTATCCCCCAAATCCAGTATTTCAATCTCA
>CAYWNG010000355.1:0-7059 GCA_964458685.1 uncultured Pirellulaceae bacterium | reverse complement strand
GCCTAACGGCTGGCGGCTAGTATTCCTAAGCGAGACGCTCTCTAACGCGCCCGCGGCTGGTTGAGAACGCGGCTTTCGCTAGCAACTCAGCGAAAAACTGATGTTTCGCTGAAGCGGCTTGAAAGTGTATTTTGCTGGCTTCGGGAATTCACGCGCTTACGTTCTTTGGAAGACATTGTCATGGAAGACACTGCGGCCAATCTTTCGACCAGTACTGCAAGCTCAACTGTTGGTTCAACAGCAGGTTCAGCTAAATCTAGCAGCTTGATTCAAACTCTGTCGGAATCGTACAGCAGCTTTATGAGCGGCGATGTCACTAAAGGCACCAGCATGCTCGTTCAAGAAGTAGTGATTCCCGGTGCAGTCGGACTGTTGGGGCTGATCGCAGTCTACTTTGTTGCCAAGTTGATCGCGGGACGCGTTTCAGCGGCAATTTGTAAGCGAGTCGATGAAACGCTCGGCAAGTTCATCGGCAAGATCATGTTCTACTCGGTCATGATTGTTGCTTGCGTGATGATCCTATCACGAGTCGGCTTCGAAGTTTCAGGGTTCATGGCAATTCTCGCCACTGCAGGATTTGCGATTGGCTTGGCCTTTCAAGGCACTCTGAGCAACTTCTCGGCTGGGATTCTTTTGCTTGTGTTTCGACCATTCAAAGTTGGCGACATGGTCAATATTGCTATGGTCATTGGTAAGGTCAACGAGATCGACATCTTTACGACGACGCTCGACACACCAGACAATCGCCGACTGATCATTCCGAATTCGACTATCGCCAGTGGCACCATCGAGAACATTAGCTACCACGCTCATCGACGCATCGAAGTCATTGTGGGGGTGGAGTATGGGGCCAATCTCGAAAGTACTCGACAAGCCTTAACCGAAGCTGTTCAAGCGATGTCTGAGATGATTATCCCCGGCGAGGACCGTGGCTTTCAAATCATTCTTGGCACGCTTGGGCCAAGTTCAGTGGACTGGACCGTTCGCATTTGGGTGTCGAGGGAGAATGTTCATTTGGGGAGAGAGCAGCTTACTAGTCAGATCAAGTTGAGCTTGAACCGTCACCAAATTGCCATTCCATTCCCACAGTTGCATTTGCACATGAATCCGAATGCCCAAGAGATAATTGGAGACATGCGTTCGCGAGAGGTCTCGGGCGACGAGCGGTTGGACTCCCCTACGCTTTCGATTCCAACCATTCACGCTGCAGCCAACATGAAGGTGCGTCCGCGCGCGAGGACAGAGAACTTGGACAGATAGTCGAAGGCGGCTGTCACAAGAATTCTATTTGGTTGAGTCGCCTTGTCACTCGCCTTGTCACTCTCTGGGTGACTCGGGACTCTCAGGGCGAGTTGCCGGCCAGCTTTTGAAGCTTCGGATTCTCTGGAGCAAACTTCAGACCGTCGGCCGCTGCAACTCTGGCCGCTTTAGAATCACCCGTTGCGGCTAACTGTTCAGATCTGTTTAGAAGAGCCTTCTCCATAACACTGTTGAGTGCTGAGTCGAATTCTTCACCCTTGAGGTCTGTGATTTCGAACAGATTTGGGAGGTCAGCGTAGGCGCCGTGAATCGTCAGTAGTTGTGCTGCAGCCCAAAAAGCAGGAGCCAAAGTGGGGTTGGATGTTGTCCAGTTCGTCCAATGCTCATGCGCTGACGAAAACGATCCGCTCTGGTGGGTGGTTAGCAAGTCAACTGCAATTGCTGCGGGGCCGAAGCTCGGCGACTTATGGAAATCCTCCAGTTCGACTAAGTCCCAGCGGTCTGCTGACGGTAGCGAGTTGGGTTTAATGTGAGCGAGGATCGCTGAGTCGATTGAAACCGTCGTTCCACCCGTATTGTCAACACCTGTAAGCTGATAGTTTGTTATCGGATCAGCGAAGAACGCAAAGTGGCGAACTTGCCACGTATTCGGGTTGAACTCGTATCCCACGACCTTAGTCTTGAAGCAGTAATAGATGAATCCGAAGAGTGCGGCCACCAAGGCCACAAGAAAGTAGGCCCAAAAGAGTCCAGATTTTTTCGATTTGGCGGTAGCTGATTGATTCACGATTCTGGCGTTAACCGAGTCCTGATTAGTAATGCGTCACTTAGCCACAACTGCTAAACTGAGTTGGCTAAAATCAGAGAGAATTATACCAAAGGTAATTCTCGGCAGGGTGAAATCTCAACGCATGTGACACGGAAGTTCTCCCATGGGCTCGCAAGGCTGGAAACTTGGCAGGATCAACCCAGGAGCTGCGAAAAACGCAGTAACTCCTCAAAAATGTTGGCGTTTTATCCATTTGTGGACCGCTCAGGCCGGAGCTGAGATTCAGCCCAAGCCGAGTCGGCTTTCCAACGACGACAAACTGCGAAATCTGGAAGCGGTGCTCTTTCTGTCCCCTCATGGAGTGAGTAGTCGAAAAGCTTCTAAGTTGGCTGGGTTGGCGGACGCGACCGAAGTGCGTACACTAATCCGCCAAATCAACCAACTTTACGACAACCAGGGTAAGCCCTATCGCGTAGAGGAGGTTGCTGGCGGCTACGCAATTTTGACTCGACCACAGTTCGCGCCATGGTTAAGAAAGTTATCCTATGTGCCTGGTGAGTTACGATTGGGGCAGTCGACACTAGAGACTTTAGCGGTTGTAGCATATCGTCAGCCTGTTACTCGGGCGGACATTGAGGCAATTCGCGGAATGGGTTGTAGTGAGGTCCTCAAGCAACTCATGGAAATGGATCTAGTGAGGATCAGTGGTCGCAGTGAAGATTTGGGGCGTCCTTATCTTTACGGCACTACTCAACGTTTTTTGCAAATGTTTGGGTTGCGATCTGCCGATCGCTTACCCCGGATAGATTGGGTGAATACAATCCCACCCTCAGAAATTACATCACTTGAAGGTCTAGCCGCAGAATCGGAAGTAAAGGAGTCCACGGTGAAGAAATCATTAACAGCCACAGCAGTACTCGCGGAAGAAATCGTGGATGAGCGTTTGCTTACAACATTCGTCGCACCGGTTATCGAAGCCGCTGACGACGATGACGATGAATTCTACGACGACGATGACGATGATGACGACGATGACGACGACGAAGATGACTTCGACGACTGGGAAGAGGACGAAGAAGAAGTAGAGGACGAAGAGGAAGAGGCTGAAGAGGCCGCGGACGCTGAAGAAGAGTCCGAGGATGAAGAGTGGGAAGAGGTCGAAGACGAGGACGAAGAACTCGACGAAGAAGAAGACGACGAGTGGGATGACGACGAAGACGACGACTGGGATGATGACGACGACGAAGAGGATGACGATGAAGACTGGGAATAGTCGTTCCTAGCGTCACCGAAATATCCATACACTCAAGGGGAGCCGGCACACTCGAGTTGCTGGCTCCCTTTGTTGTAAAGTAGAACCAACAAGGAGAGAATTAGTGTTAACTGGCGTTTCGTTAACCTGCTTTCTCTTCAGCTATCTGGCTGTATTGCTGCTAGAGATCTGGCGGCTGTTCTTCAAGCTTCCCGCTCGGCAGTTTCTTATCATGGTCGGTATGAGCGCCGGTCTTCTGGCCCATACGATCTTTCTGGGCAACGAGCTGTTTGGTGATCAGTCCACGCGTTTTCTCAGCAACTGGTTTCAATGGGTTGTGCTCGGCGCTTTTGGGTTAGCCATCGCTTGCACCTATCTGATGGCTCGGAATCCAAGTGGCAACGTCGGCCTGTTTTTGATTCCTCTGGTGCTGGCGCTTATCGGTATTGCAGTTCTTGTACGGAACGACCAGCCGTTTGCTGCGGATTCAGCCGTAACATTTTGGGCTCGGGTTCACGGTGTCAGTTTGTTGCTTGGAACGATGTTCATCTTCCAAGGCTTTGCCTTTGGTGTGATGTACTTGGTTCAATCGTATCGCTTGAAGAAGAAGTCGAAAAAGCGAGGGTTCCTAAGACTACCAGCTCTTGAGTTCCTTCAGTCAATCAATCGTATGACTTTGTTTGCGTCAGCCACCACGCTTGGCGCGGGAATGCTCTCCGGAATCTTCCTCAATCTTTCCCGCGACGGTCGCGTGGCTTGGTTTGGTAGCGGAATTTTGGTCAGTCTTGCTCTGTTTGTTTGGGCGCTGGTTGCCGCGATTCTTGAAGTGCGTTCGACCAACGCCTTGGGAGGCCGACGCGGCGCGTTCTTGAGTATCGCAAGTTTTGTGTTCCTAGTAATCGTCCTTCTGTTCGTCATGTTGTCCACGCACGGACAGTCATCGCCGAATACACCGGCTAATTCATCGCCCAAGCCACAGGAAGAAGCCGAGCAGTTCGTTCACGGATCGGGGGCTGGATCGGTTTCCGAAACAGACTCTGAAGCGGATTCTGAAACGACAGCTCCGTCAACACCAACATTGACATCACCAACATCAACACCGGCTCCTAATGACGGACTGCCAGCCAACCAAGCTGGTGAGCCTGAACAGAAAGGCGCGCGCTGATGCACTGGTCGATGTTAGGCTGGAGCCATCACCATACGCCTCTAGAGCTTCGCGAGAAACTGGCCTTCTCCAACGATCAGGCTCAGCAGTTCCTCAAGTCTTTCCAACAGCAGTTTCCGGAAACGGAAGCCGTGCTGCTAAGTACGTGCAATCGCGTTGAAATGTACTGCGCGACGGACCAGAGCGACGCTCCCAGCGTAGATCAAATCGCCCAACATATCGCTCGCTTCCACAAGCTTTCGCTTTCGGATATCCAGTCGCAAGCCAAAGGGCTGGAGGATCAAGCTGTGTTGCGGCATCTGTTCTTAGTCGCGGCCAGCTTGGACAGCATGATTATCGGTGAAGCTCAGATCTTATCGCAGGTACGGCAAGCGTATGAGCTAGCTTGCGAGTCCAATACGGCTTCCAGTTTGATGCACCGTGCCTTTCAACGCGCGACGGCTGTGGCAAGACGCGTGGCTAACGAGACGACCATTCAGCGCAGACGCATCAGCGTTCCCAGCATTGCTGTTAGCGAAGTCGCGACCGAGTTCTTCGAGCGATTCGACGACAAAAAGATCTTGCTCATCGGTGCCGGACAAATGGGCGTCGAGACATTGCGATATCTTCTAGATGCTGGAGCTAAACGCGTTCGAATTGTGAATCGTAGCTTGGAGCGTGCTCAGGAAGTTGCTAAAGAGTTTTCGATCCAAGCCGACGGATGGGAATCGCTGCATACTCACGTCGCTACCGCCGACTTGATCGTTTCTACAACCAGTGCACCTGAACCGATCATGACTGCGGCTACGTTTAAGCAGATCCGAGCGAGTCGTAAACATTCGGTTTTGATTCTGGATCTCGCCGTACCAAGAGATTTCGATTCGGCTATTGGACAATTCGCCGATACCTATCTCTACTCGGTCGATGATCTTCAACAGGTTTGCGATCGCAATATCGAGGCTCGCAAGGCTGAATGGCCCAAAGCCATGCAGATCGTCGATCAAGAGACTCAGAAATTCTTGAGCGAATCACGGCATGCGGGGACAGCTCCCACGATCAAGAAGCTGCGCGAGCAAGCCGAGCAGATCAAACAAGAGGAACTCAAGCGATTGCTCGACAAACTACAGTCGCATCAACTTGACCCGCAAGTTGAAAAAGAGTTGAGCTACGCCTTTGATCGCTTGGTCAATAAGATCCTTCATCCTCCGTTACAGTCGCTTCGTGAAAACGCGGATAGCACGCATCACGCATCGCTATTGGATGCACTCAAGCGACTATTCCAAATTAGTGACTGAATTTAATTCCCGAGTCGCTCATGAAATTCCCCAAGTACTGGAGCGTAGTCAGAAATCCCTCGGGACTCGTAACTGCGCGAGGCTGGTCGGAGTCCAGCCAAATCGAAGCTCAGCAGCGAGCCGAGGATCGATTGAAGCGAATTCTCCATTGGTTGCGTGATGAAAACTCTGGAAAGGATCTTGATCGCTACCAATATGTGATCGACGATAACATTTGCGAACAGGTCGTCGATCATGTTTATAGTCCAGAGGGTCGCGAGATTGCCGTTATCTCTCGTAATGTCTATGGAGCAATCGTATTGAACGCTGCTTCGGTAATGTTCATCGACATCGATATTGAATCGACCGTCTACAAACCAGGTTTCTTCGCAAGGCTGTTTGGCGCAAAGGCCACCACGGCGCAGCAGGTGTTCGAGACTCAGATGAACCACTTGCGAACATGGCAAGCTCAGCACGATGACTTCACTTTCCGCGTTTATCGAACGGCGGCAGGTTTGCGTGCGATCGTCGTGAATCGCGAGTTCAGCGAAGTGGATCACTCGGTGATTGAAATGATGACGCAACTGAACAGCGATCCACTCTATCGCCAGTTGTGCATTTCGCAGAAGTGCTTTCGTGCTCGGCTCAGCCCGAAACCTTGGCGCATTGGACTCGTGCCTCCGACACAGAAATATCCATTTGAACATTCTGCCGCAGAGGACGCGTTAAACAAGTGGACTGTTGAATACTCGGCGGCGAGTAAGGAATGGTCTGTCTGTGAATTCTTGGAGACGATTGGGCAAGCCGAATCAGTTCCCGTAGCCCAGCAGTTGATTGATTTACACGATGGACTTTGTTGCAATCCCGGAAAGAAGCTGGCATAGTCTGTCGACTCACTGGCGAACTTTGCCTAGGAACGAGCGTTTTTCCGGCGTGTCTCTAGGCTCTGGGTAAGCTGTGACGGCTCAGAAAAAATTTTCAAAGCTCGCTTGGCCTAAAGTCGATAACGAAACTGGGGCGTTATCGCCTCAACCGTTGGAGCATTCAGGATAACGAGTGCTTCCAAACATGTTGCGCAAGGATGCTTACTCAAGCGCAATGGGTGTTCGATGTCGTTAGAGTGGTTTCACGCCGTTATGGGTACGTTCTTCGTCGGCATTTGGCTTATCGTGGGCCAGATCGTTGCCCGAGACCGTCGAGCTGTTCGAAGCAGTTAGCCAGGTAACTCGCACCAACAGCACATCTCCCTCGACTCGCTGGACAGTAAAACAGCGGTCGAGCGGCAAAGGTTTTGTAGACTTGACTTACAGCAAAAGAACCCAGGTGAGCGATACACCTGGGTCGTTTTGTTTGGTGCGGC
>CAYWNG010000354.1:0-7084 GCA_964458685.1 uncultured Pirellulaceae bacterium | reverse complement strand
AATGTATCAGGGGTTCCGGCAAGCTCGTCAACCAAGGACTCAATCTTCCAGAACGCTTCTTGGGAATTCCATTTAGTTGCTAGATAGCTGGTTGCTGCACTGCCGACGAATTTAGGAACTTCGGTCATCGCTTCATTAGGGAAGTCCAAAACGGCAGCCGCTTTGGGCAATGGGAAGTCAGCCAAGACGAATCCGCGATGGCTAATGTCAGCGCCTTCGGCAAACCAGATCTCGCCGCTGACGCACTTCACTGCGGAGAAACCTTGATTCTTGAGAACTACTAGCAAGTCCGCACCGCTGCGAGATCGCTTGCCGCCGATGTCACGAATGACTTTGGCAGTACCAAGCGGACGGACAAAGTACTCGATATTGGCTGAATCGGAGACATTCAATTCCTTACGGGAAGCAATGAAGTCGGCGTCCTCAACCAGCGGCTTGGATGCAACTTTTTGCCCGGAGATCTTGGCAATCAAGTCATGCATCAACGGCAAGTCGTCGGTAACGATCAGCTTGCCAGAAAAAGCAGCGAGGTACGATGTCTCTTCCAGAAGCTGCCCAGGACGTTTCGGAAGGATGTATTGAGTAATTGGCTGATCTTGATGGCTGAGCTGCTTTTTGCCAATCTTGTTCTTGCTCAGCTCGCCGTCGATCTCGCTAAGCATCTTTTGGGTTGTCGCTTGATCGTTGTCGATGTCGGCGATCAAGACCAAAGCGTATGGCTTACGCGGCTCTGGCTTTTCCAGCCATGCCACCGCGATCTGACTTTTCAGGTACTGAGCCAAGTCGTTGGGCTTGATTCCCAATCGCCAGCCAGCATCCATCAGTTTTTTCTGAATGGAATCTTGCTGTTCTGTGAAGAACTTGTTCATCTCCTGATCTTGAGCCAAGTCGTTCAGGAGCGTCCGATTCCAGCGATTGGATAGATCCTCAGCATTTCGCACCCAAACCACAGCTTGAACCGAATCAGGCAGCAATTCATAGTACGAAGGTTGTTGAGCCAGCGCGGGAAGTCCGGCAATTAGTGCTAACAATAGAGCGGAAAATAAGCGAACCATTGCGCGTGGATCTCCTCGTTCCATCACTTCCATGTAATTCGTAAAAGTTCAACAGCAATCCATTGGTTGCAAGACAAGCCCGAGTATCTTACCGGATCGAACTTGCTTGTACAAAGCCTTCACCCCCCTTTGTCGTTAAGATGAGGGTTGTAGCCGCAACATTTCCCGCCTCCTGAGGGGGTAAGCTGCTGTCTTGCCTCCGATAGACGGTTAGCAAGCATCGCGTAAACTGGTCTCATGAATCTGCTTTCGCAAAACCTCACTCACGATCCCATTCACGGCTATATTCGTTTCGTCGCTCCGGTCGCTGGAGCCGAACACGAAGTTTGCGAAAGATCGATAATTGATAGCTGTTGGGTAGGGCGGATGCGGCAAATCCGTCAATTACAGACAGCTTGGTGGGTTTTCCCGTCTGCCGAGCACTCCCGCTTTCAGCACATTCTGGGGGTGATGCATCTTGGCTCGCGAGCCGTCTCTCGCCTGCACGAGTCGCTCAAGCAAGTCGACTCGTCGACGCCAGCCCTTCCCGAAGTCGAATCGATCATGCGGATGGCGGGCTTACTGCACGATGTCGGGCATGGGCCATTTGGGCATTTTTTCGACGCACATTATCTCAGCCGATTTGGAGTGACCCATGAAAGCTTGGGGGCGCTGATTATCGAAACTCGGCTTGGCGACCTGCTAAGCGGCTTGAGTTCCAGCCCGTCGGGCACGTTCTCAGACCAATTCCGAATCAATCCAGCAGATCTAGCTTGGCTAATCCAACGGCCCAAGCAGGTCGAAGGCGACGAGCGACCGGTATGGCTGCGCCTGCTGAGAACACTATTCTGTGGTATCTACACGATCGACAACATGGACTTCGTTCTCCGCGATGCCTTTATGACGGGGCTGAACCCACGGTCGTTCGACTTGGAGCGAATTCTCCACTACAGCGAGTTTCGACCTGAAGGTTTGACGATCACGGACCGCGGCATCCCGGCTCTAGTGCACTTCTTATCCATGAAGGCTGAATTATTTCGAAGCGTTTATTTTCACAGAACGGTTCGAGCCATCGATTTACAGTTAGCCGAACTATTTCGGGATAGCTTCAAGTACATCTTTCCCGGCGATCCGCGCGAACACCTTGACCAGTACTTAGAGCTAACCGAGTTTTCGTTCTTGACCGATGTGCGACGTTGGCATCGAAGTTCAACGCCCGAGCTGGCCGATCTGGGCAGGCGGTGGTTGGAGTGGTTGGGCCGCAAGACGCCGTGGAAAATGGTCGCTCAAAGGAACATTAGCTTTTCTGAGCTGCAAAGTGAAAATAGCTCGATCTTTGCCAGCCCAGAAGTTTTTGCAGCCAGTATTCGTCAGAGACTGCCCAGCGAGTTACGAGACGAGCCCTTCCAAGTCGATCTAGCTCGCCATATTCATCGCCCTCATACTCGCGGTGCCACGGCTGGGTTGAACTTCTATGCCGACTCGTCCTCTGGCAAGATTCGACCGCTGACCATGCATGGACTCTACAAGCAACTACCGATCAGCCACACCATCGCTCGCATTTACGCTCGCACGCTGGATCATCGCCAACAGTTTTCGGCAGTACTCGACGAACTCCTCGGCGCGCCGGGTGAAGACGACCTGACTAACATGTAACACTGTACCAAAGTCACACAGCGAAAAATAACGTCGCGAACAATAACGTCGCGAACAATCGCATTTCAAAGACTCTAGAAAGCATCTCTCAAAGTATGGAACTCTCATCGCTCACCGCCGTCTCTCCTATCGATGGTCGTTACGCCAGCAAGACTCAATCGCTGCGAGCCTACTTCAGCGAGTTCGGATTGATTCGCTATCGTGTGGCTGTTGAAGTCCGTTGGTTGCAGTGCTTGGCCAACCATCCAAAGATTGTTGAAGTTCCATCGCTCGACCAGTCAGCGCAGGCTTTGCTCGAATCGATGATCGACGGCTTCAGCGAGAGCGACGCTCAGCAGGTCAAGTCGATCGAACGCACTACTAACCACGATGTGAAGGCTGTCGAGTACTTCATCAAGCAACGCTTCGTTGGCAATTCGTCGTTGGAGGCGGCCAGCGAGTTTGTTCACTTCGGATGTACCTCCGAGGACATCAACAATACGTCGCACGCTTTGATGCTCCGCGATAGTCGTGAAAAGGTACTTCTGCCGATCGTTCAACAAATCGTCGATCGACTAACAGCGATGGCCATTGAGCATGCTACAGTGCCGATGATGTCGCGGACCCACGGACAAACAGCGTCGCCGACGACTGTGGGTAAAGAGATTGCCAATGTTGTCTATCGCTTGCAGAGGCAGATACAACAAATCCGAAGCGTGCCCATCTTGGCCAAGTTCAACGGCGCAGTCGGCAACTACAACGCTCACCTGTCGGCCTATCCCGATGTGGATTGGCAAGCCAACGCTGAACAGTTCGTGCAGTCCTTGGGGTTAGACTGGAATCCCTACACGACGCAGATTGAACCGCACGACTACATCGCCGAGTTATTCGATGCTTTCGTGCGATTGAATACGATCTTGATCGACTTTGCGAGGGACATTTGGGGTTACATTTCGCTGGGCTACTTCAAGCAGAAAACAATTGCTGGTGAGGTTGGATCGTCGACGATGCCGCACAAAGTCAATCCGATCGACTTTGAAAATGCCGAGGGCAATTTCGGATTGGCCAATGCTATGTTCACCCACATGGCACAGAAACTTCCCATCTCGCGATGGCAACGCGACCTAACCGACTCGACAGTCCTTCGCAACATGGGCGTTGGCTTCGGATACTCGCTGATCGCCTACGAGTCCTTGCTTCGCGGTATTGGAAAGTTGGAACTCAACCGCGAACGCTTGAATCAAGATCTGGTCCAGGCCTGGGAAGTGTTAGCCGAACCAGTGCAGACCGTGATGCGGCGCTACAACATTCCGCAGCCCTATGAAAAGCTCAAAGAGTTAACTCGCGGACAGGGCATTACTCAAGAGCGACTGCGTGAATTTATTCTCGCTCTGGATCTCCCCGCCGACGCCAAGCAATCGCTTCTCGAGCTAACGCCAGCGACCTATATCGGTAACGCGGACTCGCAGGCAGCAAATATTAAAGACTCGCAGTAGTGATTCCGGTGCGCGGGCGTCCCCGCCCGCCAGTCTTACCTTTTCTTGATCTTCGGTGCGCGGGCGTCCCCGTAAGTCTTACCTTTTCTGGTCTTCGGTGCGCGGGCGTCCCGCCCGCTGTTTTCGATGCGAGCGCTCTCGTACGTTGGTTCGACGAACGAAACCCAACATGAACAAGCTCCTTTACTCCGCTGACTTCTGGTTCACTTCCACGATCTACAGTCATCCTGTCAATCCTGTAGATCCATGTTCCCGTCACTTCGCCTTTCGTGTCCGTCAAACAAGTTTAGATTGATGGACAAGATTTACAGGATGATCTAGCCAGTCGCCACGCGGTTAGACAGTTCAAATACCTATGGTTTAACCTTGTGAATCATGATCTGGGCATATTCGAATTTCCCGTGTTGCAAAGGGGTAACAACAAACATGAAGTGTACTCCATCGAACGACTTAATCTTTCGACACCGCGAAGTAAATTCGCCGCAAATCTTATTGAGATCGTCTTGGGTAGCAACTGTGCCTTTTGGAAGCCTTCGATTCAAAGCGTCAAACATATCCGAGCTGGCCAGATCACTGTCACCAAATAAAGTAACCTGCTCTATCTGAAACTTTTGCTCTCCCTTTCGCACATCGTCTACTACGCTGAAGTCATAAAGCAATTCTCGCTCAGCGCTAGATAAGCCGTCATCCTGAATCGGTGGCAATGGGTCCATGAATTTTTCAGCGCCTGACTTGCGATTAGGCTTTAATGGTTTTTTCAGCCTTTCAGCCTCTAGTGCAAGCAGGAGTTCCTGAATGGGATGAGGAAGCAACTTCGTCGTTGCGTTCTTCCTACAAGACAGCCGGTAGAGCAATGTCGCAGGATACATAGGCCAACCCTTGGGGATGGCGCCAATCTCGCAAATCATCCAACACTCGTTTTTACCACCAATCGTTTGGCTGCGAAATTGCACAAACAGACCGATGTTTGTTAATGGATCGCCCGAAAGTACGGCAAGTTCTTCGGATATTTCGGGTAGTTCTGAACAGATAGTGAGAACTTCTTTGCCAACGAATCGCGAACTCATCGCTTTGGGAAGCTCTTCGATCGATTTCTTCCGTTTGTCGTAGATGGTAGTTTCAACCGAAACCCCTACGCGGTCAATTTTCGTGGACGCTAACACCTCCCGCAATTCAAACGCCACGTTCCCATTCCATAACTTGTCTTTAGTGTCGTTAGGAAGCTGATTCTCTGGATCGCAGGTCTTCTTCCAGTTTTTTTCTAAACCATCATATCGATCCTCTCGCACATGCGATTGAAACTCTCTCAGTTCGGGGGCGGCCAATATTCCTGGTGGCGGCTGAAACCTCTCGGAAGACTGCAACCAAAGACAAAGTATTAGGCCTAAACTTTGAAGACTCATTGTTACTACCTTGTGTTGAATTGCCTGTCCGACCTACTCAGGTGCATCTACCCAATAATCATAGGCCGTAACCCAGTTCGGCCCCAATTGTTCCTGCTCGTCAATCAAGAGATAATTGCCGAAAAATGTATTGGCATAAACAAAGGTAAACTTGTAAAACCTATGCCCATCTGCTTTCGGAATCATTTTTATCGTAGTATCAAAAGGTGCCGTGTTGAGGTGGTGATGAACACGATGGTTTTCATTGTCTGGCGTTTGCGCAATTCGACTTGAACTGCTGTATACGTGTACGCCATTTGCATTGCTTGACCCGACGCAGTACGCATCGTTGGATGAAGGTGGGCCAACGTTGATGATGCAGATGGTTTGTAAGAAGATTTGGACTTCAATGGTTGCTCCATTTTTTGAAACTGCGAAAGTATCGTCGGTCACACCATTTGCTCCAACGCTAATAGAAGTCAATGTAGTAGTTCCACCGTCCCTAACTATCACAAGGAAGTTAGTTGAGCCTAATCCTCCGTGTAGCTTCAATTTCACATAGCCGCCTCCAGAAGACTCGTAGTCGTCATCTGCGGACGTCCAATCAATGTTGAAATACAGTTCAGGCGTTGAAACATATTGAGCATCGCTGCGAGACACAAAAATCAATACACAGGCAAGACAGCATACCATGGATTGAAGTAGCTTCATTTTTTCACCTAGTTTTTAGTTGTGTAGTAAAACTGAAAAGGATGGCCCGGCTTAGTCCCGAATTGTTCGTGCGGTAATTTCTTAAAACAGTGCAACGTCGTGTGGAAATGATGCGGCTTATTGTTGCGGTGAATAATACAGGTTACCAAGAAGGCGATCTGCCCAATCGGCTCGTCCTCGACCAATAATCTATACTGATCGGAGATTGTACCGATATAGCAATGCCACTACTACTACTACTACTACTAAGTTTTTTGAAAAAAATCGAAAAACGTTTGTTTAACCGCAGGGATACGACTGTCGTCAATCAAGCCCCCATATTCAATCGATGGTCTTCCGCGAATGGCTACGATGCATTCACAGAAGCTGAGAGGATTTTGTTTCACTTCTTAACTTAAGGACCAGAGCTCCTCTGCTATGTTTACCGAAACCCAAAAAAGGCTCGTTATAGCTCGTCATACAAAAACGATTGCGCTGGGGAATGCATAATCGCTTTCGATCGCTTTGCCGTGAGCCGTGGGTAGCCGTGAAGATTGCGATTCGCAATGGAGGTGTAGTAGTTGTCGCGGCACAGCAAAAATGCGTATGGCTCGGCAGTTGACGAGAGTGGACTTGAACTGCTGTGGCACCAATGGTTGCAAGGCGATTAAAAGTCTAACGGCGCATCAATGAAGAAGGCTGACCGTCGATACATGGCTTGGCAGCGCGTAAGAATAATTGCGTTGCGCCGATAAGGCTTACGAGAGTTTTGGTAGGCGATCGTAAGCGTACACGTAAGCGTACACGACAAGCAGGCTGGTCAGTTAACTTGGCGCTTTAGCTTGGC
>CAYWNG010000353.1:0-7092 GCA_964458685.1 uncultured Pirellulaceae bacterium | reverse complement strand
ACTTGGGCAGTTAAGAAAACCGGACGCTAACGCGGTTCCGGCTGGTCTTCTAAGCAAGACGCTCTCTAACGCGTAGCGGCTAGTTTGCAACTAGCTTAAGGAATCGAGATGCGTTCATCTTTCCAGCTCGCTCCCTATGCGCATGAGATCAATTGCTGTTCAATGGAGGTCGCGACCCTTAGTGTGATTGATTGAGTCTATTGCGTAACGACAAGGAAATGAAAAATGTACAAGGCTAAAGCATTTGCTGCTGCGAGCCCCACGGATGCTCTTGCGGGAACATTGATTCCTCGGCGCAATACGACCGAAACGGACGTGCAGATTGAGATTCTCTTTTGCGGAGTTTGTCACTCAGATCTTCATACGGCGCGCGACGAGTGGCATAGCATCATGCCTACGACCTATCCCTGCGTCCCTGGCCACGAGATTATCGGACGCGTTACCGATGTCGGACCGAAGGTCGACAAATTCCAAGTCGGCGATGTCGTAGGAGTTGGCTGCTTAGTCGATTCCGATCATTCCTGTCCTAACTGCCAACACGGATTCGATCAGTTCTGCCCCGATGCAGTCTTCACTTACAATAGCGTTGACAAACACGGCACCGCTCCTGTGACCTATGGCGGATATTCGGATAGCGTTGTCGTCGAACAAAACGCAGTTCTGCGCATTCCTTCGAATCTCGACTTGGCCGGAGCCGCACCGCTGCTCTGCGCCGGCATTACGACCTATTCGCCGCTCAAACGCAATGGCGTTGGGCCGGGCAAGAAAGTCGGCATCATAGGACTCGGCGGCTTGGGACACATGGGTGTGAAGCTGGCGGATGCCATGGGGGCTCATGTCGTCGTCTTTACTACATCGCCAAGCAAGCGCGATGATGCGCTAAAACTTGGAGCCGATGAGGTCGTTCTGTCCACGGACGAAAATCAGATGGCTAGCCACATGAACAGTTTTGATATGATCTTGGATTGCGTGTCGGCAAAACACGACTTGAACACCTACATCAATCTGCTGCGTCGAGGCGGGAATATGACGTTGGTTGGCGTGCCAGAAAAGCCCGCTGAGCTAAACGCATTCAGCCTCATCTACGGCAACAAGTCGCTGAGCGGTTCAATGATTGGTGGATTCGCCGAAACGCAAGAGATGCTCGACTTCTGTGGCAAACACTCCATCACTGCCGACGTCGAAGTTATCGCAATTCAGCAAATCAACGAGGCCTACGAACGGATGCTCAAGAGCCAAGTCAAGTATCGCTTCTCGATCGACATGGCATCGCTGAAGAATGGCTAGTAGTTTTGAGACACCGAGTTGCTGAAGTGAGCTTAGTGGAATTCGCGAGACTTCCATTACATCAAGCACTAGTAGTTAAAGAGCTGGGAGAACTTGTAATTCCCGCCAGAAGCTTTGTTCAACGCGCGTTGGACGATGCCCTTGGTGTTACTAGTCAGTCGCCGGCCTTTCATGGCTCGAGCGACCATTTTGTGAGTCAATTGGTCGGCAGATGCGGCTACTAAGTCGTGAGGCTTCAGATTCAATTGAATCATCAGTTCAGCAATAGGCTGCGGACCTAGATCGCGAGTTGCGTTGTCGATTTCATTGGTGTCGTTGGTATCGTTAGTGTCGTTCATGCTTCCACTATAGTCCAAGCCCAGACTGCGGCGATCTGTTGTGCCAAGAAATGTTCGTCTTTGGAGAGTAATTCGCGGCTACAGATTCGCTTGACCTTTGATGGTCCGCTGAGCGACCTCCCAAGCGGCGGTCAGGTGCACAAGATAGTCTTCAGGGCTGAGTAGAGAATCTGTTGAGCCCTGCAATTCAAACAGCCAGCCATTGCCGTACTTGTCGACATTGATCTCCGACGGATCTTCAAGCAACGCTTGGTTGCAAGCGAACACAGTCCCGTCGATAGGCGAATAGAGACTACTTTCCGCTTTCTTGCTTTCGATCGAACCGATCTCTTGCTTGGCAGTAACTTTCATCCCCGGCTCGATCGTCAAGTCCAAGAAATAAACATCTTGGAGCAAGCGAACGGCGTAGGCTGAGAAACCGAAACGCAGCGAGTCTCCCGAAACAGTCGCCCACATGTGGTTGCGGGCGTAAAGTCGATCGGTGGGAAAGCGAGCCTCAAATTGGCCCATCATGAATACCAGCTCGGCACTCATGTGTAACGCACTCCCTGATTTTCCGATTCGAAGAAGGCTGGCAACAATGCATCAACGCGCATCAGGCCTTCCATGGTCAGCTTGATACGATCGCCATCGCGCTCAACCCAGCCTTCCTCAGCGTACTGTTGCCAAACTGGCGCGTAAAGCTCCCAAACATCGACGCCAAACTTCTTCATGTAATAGGAGATTTCGACGTAACCACGCTTGAGCAACAAAATCAACTCGCGAATCATGCGTTGTTGATCGGTAGGCCGGAACGCGCGACCGAGCGGCAACTGACCGTTCTCGAGTGCGCCGATGTACTGCTGCCAATCGGGAACATTTTGGTAATGCACGCCGGAAATGTGGCCGAATGAGGCGATGCCTGTCGCCAAGAGATCCGAACCCATAAACAAGTTGTCGCGATAGCTGAAGCTAACTTTGGTGGGATCTTTGATCATCGTGTACGCGGAGCTTTGAACGTAGCCGGCCTTAGCAAACTCTTCAAACGCATAACGCACCCAAGCTCGCTTAGTTGGCCAATCGGCAACCGGCGATTCAGTGTGCTCCTTCAGGATCCCTTCGGAGATCACAGTGTTGAACGGAAGCTCCATCTGATAGATCGTGATGCTCTCAGGCGAAAGCTCGAGCGTCTTTTCGACATTGAACTTCCAATTATCCCACGTCTCACCAACCATACCCGAGATTAGATCGATGTTGACGTTGGGGAATTGAGCCGCTTTGATCCACTCCCAAGCGCGGAAGATCTCTTTGGAAAGGTGAGCCCGACCGTTCTCTTCAAGAATGGCATCGGTAAAGTTCTCGACGCCCAAACTCAATCGCGTCACACCTAGTTGGCGGAGCGTGTGGATTTTGGGTTCGCTGAGCGTGCCGGGTTCACATTCAAAGGTCACCTCCTCGGCTTGATCCCAACTGATGTTCGCCCGCAGTCGATCGACTAAGCTGGTTAGCTGCTTCGGAGAAAGAAAGCTTGGCGTTCCACCACCAAAATAGACAAAACGAAACGGCCGCTGCCCCATCACTGGCAGCTTGCTCACCAGTTCGATTTCACGGCAAAGTGCTCCTACGTAGGTTTCGATTTCATCCGCATTCTTACCTGTGAAGACCTTAAAGTAGCAGAACTTGCAACGCTTGCGACAGAAGGGAATGTGGAGATACAGTCCCAGCGGTACATCGGGGCGTGGCGGTAGAGCCATGACCTGTTGGACTTCGGACAATTGATCTTTTTGCCAGCGCGAATAGGGAGGATAGTTACTGATGAAGTAGCTTCCAACCTCGGTCTTGACTGTATCGGTGGCCATATTTGATTCTTGCTTTGTTGATTTCTGTAAGGTTATTTTGCCCCGAGGCAAAAAATGTCGCCGCGATCCGAGGCTAAGACAACTTTGCCATTGGCGACGGCAGGAGAGCCCAGGAAGGCCCCCTTCAATTCGACAACGGGGAATTCGCTGCCAGTCTTGAGATCGAATCGAGCGATTCGACCATCGGCACCAGCGATGATGATTTGATTTCCGGCGATCACGGGCGAGCTATCCGAGCGACGCTTGATCGATTTTTTCCAGATCAGATTTCCCGTGGCCAGCTCAAGGGCAAAAACGTTTCGGCTTCCGCTGTTGGCAATGACGATCCCGTCAGCGATCGCCACCGAGTTCTTGAATTCGCTCGCTAGGCTTTGATCATCGAACTTCCACAGGAGCTTGTTTGAAGGGGATTCAAACGCCCAGATCTGTCCTTTGTAAGTTGGAACCAGAACCGTCGATCCACTCACGCTAGGAGTGCTTCCGGTCGGAGCTTCGAGTGAGATCTTTTCCGCAGCAGCTTTACCAGATTCAACGTCGACGATGTGCAAATGTTGATCGCAGCCGCCAAGAAAAGTCAGCTTTCCAGCAAGAGTTGGTCCGCATTGAAGTTGATCGCCAGTCTCGTACTCCCATTGTAACTTGCCATCTTTCTTGGACACGGCAAACAGGCTACCGCTCTGAGACGTCACCAGAACGTTGTCACCATAAAAGTTCGCGCCAGCGTCGATCTCGCGCTTGGCGTTGAATTCCCAAATCGCATCGCCGGTTTTCGCGTTGAGTGCGCGAAGCATGCCATCGGTGTCGCCAATGTATAAAATGCCTTCGCTGTAGGACGGCGATGCCAAGAAGGAGGTGTCGAATTTCTTTTTCCAGAGCTCTTCGCCCGAGTCGAGTTTCAATGCTACGACATTGCCATCTGCATCGGCGGCGAAGACTGTTGAATCCGCGATGATCGGGCCCGAGTCGAATCCAAGGCCTTTGATCTTGTACTCCCACAGGACATCCAAGTTATCATGCAACGGTTGACTGACAACACTACCGCTACTCGACGAATTGCCTCTGGACATGGGCCAGTCGGAGGTCCACGCAAAAGCCAGACCAGCGGGCACTAGCGCTACCAAGAGCATTAGCAAAATTCTCATTTCGTCTTCCTCAACTAGCTTGAATAACCATCGTTCGTTGATAAAGCTCGCGAAAATCATGATGAGTCAATGGACGCGGGTTGAACGAGCCGGTCCACTGTGCTGTCGCATCGGTGGCAAGGGCGTCGAGCGATTCTTCGGAAACACCTAATCGGCTCAACTGCGTCTCAAGGCCAGCCATGTTCACCAGACTACGAACAAGCCTGGCGAGTAGTTCAGCGCTACCAGCCTGAGGATGCTCGGCAGCGCACTGCGCGCCCAGCTTGGTGTGCTTCGCATCGTCCCACAACTCTTCGTAATGGCCATTGACTAGCCCCGAGTTAAAACGGATCACCTCGGGCAACATCACGCCAACGGCTTGACCATGAACTACACCGAATTGAGCTGTCAGCGGGTTGGCCAGCGCGTGGGCCGCACCCAACATGCTGGTTTCAATTGCCAAGCCAGCGAAGAAAGCGCCAAGCTGGACTTTGCCACGAGCTTCAAGATTTTTTGGATCGGCGATGACTTGCGGGAAGCCTTCGACCAGCAACTGCCAGGACTCGCGACTGTAGCAGGCGCTCAGCGGGTTGCGTTTTTTGCAAACATACGATTCGATCGCGTGACTGATCGCATCGATTCCAGTCAGCGCAGTAACGCGAGCGGGTTGGGTCACGGTGAGTTCTGGATCGAGCAGCGCGATCTTGCAAGCCGCTCGACGATCCCCGCATGCCATCTTCTTGCGAGTTTCAGCGTGCGTGATCAAGGCGAACGACTGAGCTTCACTGCCTGTGCCAGCGGTTGTTGGCACTGCGATCATCGGTAGCATTGTCGACGTAGCTTTGCCGACGCCCCAGTAGTCCTCGATCTTGCCGCCACAACTGTACAGAAAGTTGATCCCCTTGGCACAATCCATCGAGCTTCCGCCGCCCAGTCCAACCAACAGGTCCGGTTGGAATTGTTTGGCAACGGCAAGGCCAGCATCAACCTCTATGGTCGATGGGTTCTCTTTGACATCGTGAAAGGAGACGACTTCTAGACCAGCCGACTGAAGAGCTTTTGCGCCGCGAGCAAAATGACCTGCTGCAACGACTCCAGGATCACTTACGACAAGAACGCGCCGACCACCCAATTGCCCCGCTAACTGCCCGAGCTTTTCAATTGCTCCAGCACCAAAGACCAGACGGGTGGTGTGTTCAAAGTCGATTGATTCCATGGGTACCGGACGGCGGGAGTGTGGGGTGAGCTTCGGCGTTTGGTCCGAACGTCTGAATAACTGTGCAGCTATTGTAGTCGATCGTGCGAACCGAATCATACCCCTATAGAACCCATGAAACGCGAGCTTAGCTCGCAAGTTTCTCACAATTTTCCTGAGCAATTGTCGCTAGAACCGAGGAAATCTCTTCGTCAGTGATACCGTACTTCTTCAACAACTGCATCATGACCGAACCAATCTTGACCTCTCCGACTCGCTGGTTGTCCGCCAATGTGATCGCTGGACTGGCGACTATTGCGGTCGGCTGAAGAGCCTGAACGCGAGCTACGGCGACTTGTGGCCGGTTGACTTGAGCAACATTCGAGCTGGTTAAGGGAGCAACGTCCGACGATTGGCTTGTTGCAGCCGCAGTACCAAGTGCTGCTGTGCCCTGAACTGCAATGCCAAGTGCTGCAGTGCCCTGTGCTGCAGTGCCCTGTGCTGCAGTGCCGAGTGAGTCTGGTCGGTCCGATTCTGGCGACTTCTGCGATCCAGGCTGAACCTTTTTGCGGCTAGCTTGCTTTGATCCCGAGCTTCGCTTGGATGTCTTGCGAACTACTTCGCCTTGCATCCAAGGAAAGCTCATTTGGCTTGGGTAGGTTGCGACTGCAGTTGACATGCTCAGGCCTTTCGAATTTCAGCGTGTGATGTTGCTCGATCCTGCGATCGACACGCTTTCAGTTTCGATAGGGCCTGGACACGTTAGGTCACGGCTATTTTGAAATCGTCAAAAAGCCGAAATTTCAGGGTTTTTCCGGCCTGGACACTTGGATTTCCTCGGTCTAGGAATAGCTGGCAATCTATTTGTCCTCGGGTTTGATGCCAAATCCTTTGCGATCCGGATAGGCTGGTCGCTTGGGTTGCTTGAATCCGTTGGCTTGAATTTCGTCGAGCATCAGCTTGATCGCAGCATCCAACTGAGGATCAACGCCTTTGGCCAACAAAGCGGGATCGTCCATCACTTTGATGTCAGGATCGACTCCATGGCCTTCGATACCCCATGTGCCATCGTTTTCGTAGTACGCAAAAGTGGGCGCAGTAACGCTCGATCCATCGATCATCGATGGATTGCCGCTGATGCCGACTAAGCCACCCCAAGTTCTAGTCCCGATCAGCTTGCCAAGCTTCGATTGCTTGAAGAGAGCCGGGAACATATCGCCGCCCGAGCCTGCCATGCCGTTGGTCAACATACATTTTGGACCTTGGTGCGAATCGGTAGGCCAAGCCCAGTCACGACCATCTCGCAATGCCCA
>CAYWNG010000352.1:0-7108 GCA_964458685.1 uncultured Pirellulaceae bacterium | reverse complement strand
TTCGGCCAAATGCAAGGCATAGGTTGGCGTACAACAGACAACCGTAGCCGCCGATGCGCGCATGAACTCGAGTCTCGCCAAGGTCGATAAACCACCACCTGGGATAACCATTGCGCCGCGATCTTCGCAGGCTTGATGCGCACTCCAAAATCCGATGAAGGGGCCAAACGAAAACGCAAGAAAGACGCGATCTTGCGAAGTCACCGCGGCGGCTTGCAAGACATGCTGCCATGTGTCGGCCCACCAATGCCAATCGTCGGCTGTATCCAGGATCATTAGCGGTTGGCCGCGGGTCCCGCTAGTGCGATGCAAGCGAGAGTATTGACTGGCTTCGAATGTTTGATGTTGGCTGATGCCTGTGGCAAGGCTGCTTTCGCTGAGTTCAGCTTTGGTCGTTAGCGGCCATTGCTTGAGCTGCTCCAAGCTCGTCAGTCGCTCGCGGACATCGATCCCTGCGGAAGCAAACTTCTGTGCGTAGAACTTGTTCGCCGGCAGGATTGCGTCGAGCTGGCGATTGAACTGGTCGAGTTGCCACTGCAGGATCTGCGGACGAGTCCACTGCCAAGCTTCTGTCGGTTCGGGTAAACAGCGAGTATTGCTTGGCATCGACCTACAAGTCTAACGAGTCTAGTTGATCGAGCAGTTGATCCAGATTGTCGGATGGGCGTTGCTCTGACTTTGGAGCGATATTTTCCACATTAGAAGTTTGCGTAGCCGTTGTTGCTTGAGTTTCGAACTCAGTCAATCCAACCGCTGCACGACCAGCCAACAGCAGTTGTTCGTCGCGTTCACGAGCGGCAACGACGGCTGCGTCTTCATTGGTTTCCGGTGCACCGAACAGCTTGGATAAATCGATCTTCATACTGCCCGCGTCTACCGGAGCACCTGCAATGGCAGGAGTCTTATGCTGCGGGAACATGATCGCATTTTGCGGGCACACTCGACTGCACGCCGGACATCCCTTGCGGCAGTTGTCCGCCTGTTCGACTACGATCGTCTCGTTGCCATCGACACCGTAAACTCCGAACAAACAGAAGTCGATGCACTCCATGCAGTTGGTGCAACGACTGAAGTCGATCACAGGGTACCATCGTCGACCTGGTGTTTCTTCCAAGGTTGTGATGGGCAAGTGCGAGCTGCCGATGTAGGTGTCATTGGTGGGATTAGCTGCTCGCTCCAACATCTCCAGCGTCAAAGGAGTTGCTTTAGGCGGTTGGACCAGCTCAGCAATCCGGGCAATCTCATCAGCAAACTCTTGCGCTTTACTACTGGCTCGCAAGTCGATGCAGAAGATTGGCCGATCGGGGCGAGGCTGCGCGTGAATCACGACCTCTTCATTAGGCTCGTCGGAGTCTTTTTCAGTCGCGTCTTCATCTTCGTCCTCTTCTTCACTGGCCTCTTTCAGAAGGACTTCACCGACGATGCCACGTACGTCGTTGCGATCGAGTACCCAATGTGTCGCTCGATCAAACAACCAAGCTAGAACAACCAAAGCATGCTGACGCTCGCGCATGGCTTGGTAGGATTTGCTGTTTTTGGTGAGGTCATAGAGATGCGGAATCTGCAGTACCTCGACGCCCGGCATCTTCGCAGCCAGCTCGGCAATCGCCAGTTCGAGCTCCCGCTTTTCAGGATTTCGACTTTGGCCCGCTGAAATAACGACGGTCAGCCAAGTGCGTGACGAGGCACTTCGCGTCGATTCAAGAGTGTTGATGGTAGAAATCATCGCTGCGCTATATCACTTGAAGGTTGGTAATCTGAAAGTTGGTAATCTGAGGTCTGCATCATGTGCCGCCGGTCGGCTCCTATTATCGACGACGTTCCGCGTTCTGCTACGGGTTCTGCGATGGTAAACCCAATTTCCAAGAACTTTTGCGGCTGAACTTGCGATATCGTGACCTAATCCACATCCAGATAGTGCAGCTTATGGTTGGCAAAGTACTCGATCAACCGCTGGTCGGACTCGGGCGAGATCGATCGAGCCCACACGACTTCGGCTTGATCGATGTCCGCTTGGTTATAAACCCATTCCTCATGAGGGTTATGCTTTTCAGAGTATCGGACCACAACCAAGTCCTTCCCGGGTTGTTGAGTGAGCTCGACTTGCATCTGTTGACGACGCAATGCCCAAGGACTCTGGTTGGCTTGGTAGTCCTTGCGAGCGAGCGTCCAGCAATGAGACGAAAACAGAGCGATCGTAAAGTACAGCAAGCCGTATTGGATCGTCACCATGGAACGTCGGCGCAGCCATTCCAGCATCGCAATCAAACCAGCTAGCGTCAGAGCGATCAACAGTGGTGCAGCCGGCGCGGCGTAGTGAGTCAATGTCCAGGGCGTAGCTGCGGCAGCCAATAGCGCCGGAATCACGATCAGTAACGCCATTCGAGTCCGCTTGTGTTTGAGCAAGAACGGCAGAGCTAGCACGATCAAGAACTCAACGCCGCTACAGAACAGATGAACCACATCCAGCAGAGCCTTGGACTTTTCCACGACCGTTGAAGCCAGCGAACCGAACTTCTCTTGGATTTCGCGATCTTCACTGCTGTAGTACTTTTCAAAGATCACGTGGTTGTACGAAGGCGGATTGGTCTTAGGCCTTTGCCATAGAAACAGCGGCGTTCGGCCATACTGCGACTCGTACAGTTGATACGGCAGCGTTGTCATGCTGCCCGTTACGCGGTAGTTGTTGTAAAGTATCCACGATCCGCCACACATCAAGATTGCACCTACTGGCAAGATCAGCTTGCCCAGCAGTTGTTTCCACTGGCCGCTAATTTGGATCGCGGGTGGAACGACTTTCAAGAGCAGAGCAATCGTTACGCAAACTGTGAGCACAAATCCTTCGAAGGGTCGACTGATGGCTAAGATCAGAATTCCCACGGAAGCAACGATCGACCAACTCGCCCGAACTTGCCGCAGCGATCGAATCAATGCGCCCAGAAGAAGACAGGCTCCGAAGAAGGCGATGGCACCGCCCATGTAGCTGTGTCCCCACTTGAGCTGCAAAGCCGGATTCAACACCGCCACGCACCAAACGAGCCACCAATACCGCTTCGGCAGCCAGCCGATCAGCATCCAAACTAATCCGGCGGATGCTAGTGCCGTGGAAAGGCAAACACCCAAGTGCGCCGAGAAGATTGACTTGCCGATTGCCAGCAGCAGCGATTGAGCCGGTGGGTATTTCGGCATGTAGCTGGGCTGCGATAAAACATGAAAGCTCTCGAAGTGCTGCCACAACGGATGCGAAGGATTGGTCAATCGGCCCGAAGCATAGGTATCAGCGCCCAGCAGATATGCGAACTCGTCATGCACGCGCGGAACGGGAACTCCCATCACCAGCGTAATCAAGCCTGCGATGCAAAACGAAGCCAGCCACGCCGAGACGACCAGCTTGACCGGATTGCGAAAGGCTTGCTTGATCTGAGGCACACGAGCCCACATGACTTAGCTCTCGGACCGCCGCGCGAGTCGCAGTACGCCAAGGAAGAAGCTGGAGACCATCGTTTGAAATCCGATCGCCGTCGCCGTCATCGCAGGAATCACTAAACGCATCATCGAGGCATAGTCCAACTGGCCGAAGTTAGCCAGTCGCCACGAATCTACAGCGATCAGCAGCATCGAAAGTCCTGCAACTAACAAAAGCGATCCGTAGACCAAGCCTCGTTCGAGCGTGAACCAGTTGGTGTATCGATCCAGCGATCGTTTCGCAGGCATCAAGCCTTGCTGAATAGCAAAGATCTTACTGAAGATTGCGAACTGTACCGTTTGATATCCCATCAGCAGAGCCAACGTCCCAAACAATAATGTGTGCGCATCGAACGTTGCACCGAACAGTGTCGTCGCAGGCATCGCTAGCGCGTAAGCCATCATGCCCAAGATCATGAGCGCTAGTCCTGGCACCAGAAATAGATACCGCGGGCTGTAGACTAAGAAGAATCTTAGCGTCCGCCAACCATCGCGAATCGTCCGTAGGTGCGGCGCGTGAGCCTTGCGTCCGTCGGGATGCAGCGTGATGGGCACCTCGGCGATCGACGCTCCAAACAGGCTCGACTTGATGATCATCTCGGTGGCAAACTCCATCCCGCAACACTGAAGATCAAGTGTCTGGTAGAACTCGCGACTGAATCCTCGCATCCCACAATAGACATCGTTGATCGGCGCGCGAAACATCCGCTTGACCATCGCTGAGAACATCGGGTTGCCAATCCATCGATGCGAAAACGGCATGGCTCCGGGTAGAACTTGTCCACCACCGCTTGGCAAGCGACAGCCTTGTACCAATTGACTACCTTCGCGCAACTGCGAGACAAACTTGGGGATCTCCAAAAAATCATAACTGTCATCGGCGTCGCCCATGATCACGTACTTGCCTCGCGCAGCAGCAATCCCGCCTCGCAGCGCATTGCCGTAGCCTTTAGCGGAGACATGCACGACACGCGCACCCAGCGACTGAGCGATTTCGATCGACCCATCGGTACTGCCGTTGTCAGCGATCAGAATCTCGGCGCTGTATCCATGTTGCTGGATGACCTGTTGGCATTTCTTGATACAGGTCGCCAGCGTGTCCGCCTCGTTCAAACAGGGCATGACGATCGAAAGTTCTACGACATCTTGATTGAGATTCGATTCGACCAGCGACGAAAGCTGATGAAGGCCCGATTCGATCGCGGCAGTCGAGCGTACGGAATTCGATGTAGTTGACGAGCCCAAGGAAGGCTTTTCAGCTTGGCCACGCACTGCTTGCTCATTCGATGAAGTAGTTGAAGGCATGAATACAAATCCAAGGAGTCGCTTGAGCAGGTCAGAACGTTTAGAGAACATGCCGCCGGTTTAGTGCGAGTCAATCGCGTCCGCCGCCCAAGTGTTGGAAGAATCGACAAGCACTTGGGGGATACGCCTTGCTGCCGCTATATCCGCTTTAATCGGTAGACTCGACCTGCGTTGTCCATCTCAAGTCATCGGCCCCGTGATGCGGAAGCTGAGCTTGGTTACCAGGAAAACTGGCGAAAAACCAGGAATTTTCCAGCGTTCCACATGGCCTTCTTTGGCTAGCAAAGCCGTCTCGCCTCCGCCAATGGAAAAGAGGTAACTTGCGCAAATCCTGGTAAGATGGAGAACTCGTGTTTCTGTATTAGATCCGAATGACTCTCCAGCGGAAAAACATGTTCGAACAAGATCGTTGGAGACAACTTCTGCTGCCAAACGGTGACCGCTTGAGACGTTTAAGCTCGGTTGTAAAGTCGTTCGTATTCTTGACGCTGGTGGTCGTCTTCCCTGTCTTCGTGTCTGAGGCTTCGACGACAAGCAATGACGATTCGCAAGAGTCCCTATTCGTCACGACGCCGTCAGTTCGTCCCAACCCGGTGAAACGAGCTCCGCTGATCTGCATCGTCGATTTCGAAACGAAGCATCCAATGCGCTGCGTCGTCGATGTTTCAGATGGCTCGCGGCAGTGGCAACAGGCTGCTGAGAATTTTTCTAAGTCGCACTCGATCGCGGTCGTGGGCTTGGGCGCTGACCGTGTTCACGAAATTCGGCTGACACTCAAGTCAGAGAGCGGTGACGAAGAGTCATTCGGACCGCTGGAGTTTAAGACTCAGCCGCTTCCAGTCAATTTTCCGCCTCTACAAACTCTGATCGCTGAGCCCGATCGGATGGAGCGAGGCATACGACTGTTTGCGGTCAACAATTGGACGGATGATGTGAGTGCTCTGGATTACGGTTTCCTGATAGCCGTCGACACATCTGGGCAAGTTGTCTGGTACTGCGAAACGGGTGATCGTATCGCTGATGTCAAGTTGCTCAAGAACGGAAATCTGATCTACCAGCATGGCAGCTATCGATATCTCTACGAGATCGACATGCTTGGTCGCGATCATCGCAGTTGGTATGCAGCTCGCAGCGTTGATCCGCCGAATCCCAAGTCGATACCCGTTCAGGTCGATACGATACATCATGATTTAGTCGAACTGCCCAACGGCAACTTTCTCGCTTTGGCCACCGAGCTTCGCAAGTTTGAACGCTATCCGAAAGATGAATTTGATCCAGCCACAACCTTTGGTCCGGCGTGGGCTGTCTGCGATGAAGTGGTCGAGTTTCAGCCCGATTCGGGCGACATCGTTCAACGGCTCTCGCTCACCGATCTTCTGGACACGCAGAGATTTGGTTACTTGTGCAACAACGGCTTTTGGAAAGACAAGTACGACGACTTTATCGACTCGCCTTGTCGAGACTGGAGTCACGCTAATGCGCTTCAGTATTTGCCCGAAGATCGATCACTGCTGATTTCGCTTCGCCACCTGGACTGTGTCGTCAAGCTAGATTGGCGAGCGAAGAAGCTGAACTGGATACTCGGCGACCCAACGGGTTGGTCTGATCGCTTCAAAGAACTGTTGCTCAAGCCGTCGGGCTCGTTGCGTTGGCCCTATCATCAGCATACGCCACACTTCGCTCGATCAGGGCGACTGTTGATGTTCGACAACAGTAACTACCGAGCGATTCCGCCGAATCCCGGCATCAATGCGACTGAGAATGATAGCCGCATCGTGGCCTTTCAAATCAACGAAGCATCGCGAACGGTGGAGCAAGTCTACAGTTATGGTGCAGAGCAAGGCGAAAAGTTCTACAGCCCTTTCTACGGAGAAGCGGAAGAGCTTTCGAAGTCAGGTAACCTATTGATTACCGATGGTGGCCGTATCGAAACTGACGATGGCAAGCCGTACGACATGGTACCTGGTCAGCGGCAATGGGCCAGGATCTTTGAGATCACGCAAGGCATGTCACCAGAAAAGGTCTTCGAGCTTCAATGTGCCAGCCCTCTCGGTAGTCCCAGCGGATGGAGCATCTATCGCGGTGCTCACTACCCCAACCTGTACCAGCCGTTCAACATTAGAGCGCCGGCCAAAAACGCTGGGTCAACCAACACCACTGCGGTGCACTCGCGAGGCAGAATTCGCAAACGAAATCCATTGGAGTTGTATATCCCCGTTGTAGTACCTAGTGGGTGAGTATTGCTATTCGTTGTCGACGTAATCCCAACCCGCTGCGTTAGCGCTTTTGGATTTAAGGCCGAAGGCCTGACACAACCTCTGCCGGTGTCGAAGGCACC
>CAYWNG010000351.1:0-7112 GCA_964458685.1 uncultured Pirellulaceae bacterium | reverse complement strand
GACACCGTCAACAATCAACAAGCTAACTGCGTTGACGGTTCAGTTCTGATGGTTTCGCTTCTTCGCAAGATTGACATTGAATCCAACCTGATACTAGTTCCTGGACATTGCTACATGGGTTTCTTCTTAGACAAGGAGAAGACCAAGTTTTTGGCTTTGGAAACTACGCTGATTGGTTCGGAAGTTGACGAGCCAGAAGAGATTGATGAGCTGTTCGAGAACTCGGTAGATGAGGAACTTCGAGGAGAAACTTCTTGGCCAAGCTTCATTCAAGCGATCGATATAGCGACTGCGAATATGATCGAAAGTAAAGACAAGTTCCAAGACTCGAACGAAACGGATTACAGAATCATCGACATCGCCGCAGCTCGCAAGCAAGGCGTCTTGCCGATCCCGCATCGTGGCAAGGAGTCGTTCCTTCAGTTTGATCACTCGGCTTACGTCGGAGTCGATAGCGAAGAATCCGAGAGCGACGAGGACTGGTCGGATGAAGAGGACTCTGAAGACGACAAATGAGAGTCTCGGTAACGGCTTGACGTTACACTAATGGCCTACTGAACGAGGAAGGAATCCCGTTGGAGACGGGAGCGACTGCTGAAAGTCGCTCCCGTCTCCGACGGGATTCTCTTCATTATGATCAGTAGCACCCAGATCAGTAGTACCCAGATCAGCTACCCTGGTCACTAGCACTCGCGTCGCGACATTTGGTCGCGAAGGATTGCGGCGAGTTCGTACTGCTCGGACTGCACGGCCTCTTCCAATTGTTGTTGGAGACTCTTAGCCGTGGGGCTGTCTTTCTGAAGCGATTCTCGCAGTTCACCCAAACGTACTACAAGCTCGTCGGTCTCGTAGTACTCTTCCCAGCCCAGTTCGTCAAAGCTCTCACGAATCTCTTCCAACCCATCGTCGATCAATTCGACCGCCTGGTCAACTTCTTGGTTCTCGATCGCGATCAGGGCCGAAGCTTGGATTCGATGAAACAGCACAAAGGCGCGATGTTGCTCGTGCTGGAATGTCCACTCTTCGTCTTCGGAGTGCTCGCGGCAAAAGTCCATCAAGGCCAGCGTGTGATTAGCATCGCGAACGGCCAAATCAAACCTTTGCAACCTTAGCCAAGCCATTCGTCGGTGGTAGAACTGGACGAATTCTCGGTCAATTTCGTTGCAAAGCTCGTCATCCAGCTCGATTTCCTGTGACTCGAGCTCCCGGTGCATTAGCCAGTCCAGAATTGACGGAAAGCCTTCCGGCTTCATTCCGTCGGGTCTTCCAGACACCTCAAGCTGCAGCAAACCCAGGTCGATGCGGACTTGAATCAAATCGCGACCGTCAGCGCCTTTGACAAGGCGGACCGAACCGTCCGGTTCAAACGGCCAATCGTTCAGCAAGTGGTCAATATGTTTCGAGCGCATGAGAACGCCTCCTACAACGTGTGATTTCACCAAGAAGTATAGCAAACAGAGTCTTTAGGTGAAGTCTTAAGCCGCAAAGTACTCGACTTAGCAAATTAGTGTAGTCTGGAGCGATTGAGCCAATTTTGAGTCGAAATCAATGGTCTTTCGCGGATAATGTTGTCCTGCCGCATGACTTTGGACATCTAATTGGCCATCCTCAGGACGTCCGGGTTGACTCTGTTTAGCCAGAACATCGAAGATGTTAGTGTACGATGACTCTACAAATCTCACTCCCCAGAATGAGATACTTGGTTGCTTTGTTTTCACAGAGCTACGGGAAAACGGTTGCGAGCTCGTGATGCTCCAGGTACCTTTACCGCGGCGAGTGAGCTTTAGGTGACAACTATTGTTAGTATCGCGGCGACAAAGGCATTTTCTGTGGTTTGCACTTCCCTTGAGGCTTTTCGCGAAAGTTGATCGAGTGGGATTTCCTAAAAGGATCTGCCAAGCTATTTGGGATCAGAAGAGGCCGAGCAGTGGTCACTTCGTAAATGGATGCGGCCGAATCGTACCATTGGCGTTCTTTGCATTGCTCGCTGCCGTGGCCACTTGGCCGCTCGTCAAGTCAATTACAACCAGCCTACCAATCGCGAATGAGGAGGTTCGAGCAGTACCTTACTTCAATCTCTGGACATTGGCCTGGAACATTCAATGCATCGAACAGGGGGGGACGGTATTCTCATCGCGGTATTGGGATGCTCCCATTTTTTTTCCAGAACAAAATTGTCTGGCGATGTCTGAAGCGCAGCCTTTAACGATGGCGCTGGCACCAGTTCAATGGATGACAGGCAATCACGCTGCGACTTATAACCTCTACTTCTTGCTTTCGTTGACATTGAACGGTTGGGTTACGTGGCTTGTTCTTCGGAGACGGGGAATGGGCGTTGCCGTTGCAATGGCAGGTGGAACTGCGATGCTCTTGTTGCCGGCTGTTCATTGGCAAGCTGGCGTACTTCAGCTAGTACCGGTTTGGGCAATCGTCTGGTCGATCGACGAACTCGGGCGAATCTTGGAGCCAAGTAGACAGCCAGATGAAGTTGGCGAAGCCGAAAAGAGTTCAACTGATGTAGCGGGCGTCGAAGTCATCGGTCAAACTTCGGAAACAGCTTCAAATGCAATCCCTTCATTGGATCTTTCTTGGAAGAATGGAATTCGGCTGGCACTCGCAGTCACTGCGGTTTTCTGGATGTGTGTCCATCATGGAGTCTTTCTGGGCGTAGTATGTTTAGTCTCTGCGCCACTGTTTTTCGTGACCAGTTTTTCGAGCGGGGCATTAAAGAGTCTGTTACTGGCTGCGGGTGTGTTGCTGTGTACCGTTGGGCCGATCGCTTGGCGGCATCATCAAGTGAATAGACAGTTCGGATTTATGCGAGATCACGAAGTTGTCGAGAAGCTATCAGGACAAGTCACTGACTACGGTACGTATTACGGCAATTCCATCATCGCTCCAGATGCAGGGCTTAGGCCTTGGCACCTTTCACCGGGGTGGTGCAAGATTGCTTTAGGTGTCTTGGGAGGATTGCTAGGCATAGTCGGAGCGATCCAACGCAGGCGAGTGTTGTTTCTGCTGTGCTTAGGCACGGTTTCTTTCGCTCTTTCGTTGGGTACGAATCTTCAAATCGGTGAATGGAATATCTGGGATTTCCTGGCCAGCTATGTGCCCGGTTTAGCGCAGGTTCGCAGCGCGTACCGCTTTAGTTACTTTGTTCAAATTGCGAGCGTGTTATTGGCAGCGGAGGCTCTTAACTACGGATGGCAACGTCGAGCGGGTCTCGCCAATTCGTGGTTGAAGTTGTCCGCGACAGTGATGCTGACAGCAGCTCTGGGCTGGTTCGCTTTTGATCCCTGGCCGCCGGCGATGCGACTTTGTGTGTTGCCATCATCTAGAGCAACTTGGCAATCGACGTTGAGTGCTGCTGGTAACGGCGCGGTATTGTTTTTGCCGATGCTAGCCGATGGCAGCGTTCGCGACTATGAATCCACTGCGGAGTGGATGGTTCAGCTACTGCCGACAGGTAAAGCTATGGTTAACGGCTACTCAGGATTTTTCCCAGAGTCCAACCTTGAGCTCGCGCGACAAATCGCTACAAATGGCATGGACCAATCGATGCAAAAGCATCTCGCGAATCTCGGTATCGGCTATGTTGTCGTGACTTCCTCCTATGCTGGTCATCCTTCCGATGACTGGAGCGAAACGAAGTTGTTGTCAGATCCAACTGAGAGTGATCGACTTTATGAACTTCCTAGCTCTCCTTCGTATCCGCAAACATCCAAGCCATGAAAAACTTAGTTTCAGTTTGTGTTGTTCTAGCGATCCTTGGTGGATTGACTGCGTATTACTTCAACACCAATTCTAAATTGACAGAACCCAAGGCTAATGCTGAGGCATCTGAGCAATCCAGCAGTGGTTTGGATTCGGGAGTTTCCGAAATCTCGAATCAACAGTTTGCGGAGGCATGCGATTGGATTCGGCAGAATTTTCCAAATCAACCAATTACGAGGGACGCAGTGCTGATGGTCTTGGCGGAGCGTGCGGTTCGAGACAATAAGCTTGAAACGGCCGTCAAATGTTATCAACAGGTTCCGACCGAAACACCCAAGCTGGGCATGCTGGCGCGTCTGGAGCAAGGCAAATTGATGGTTGAGTTGAATATGGCTGATGAGGCCGAGTCTGCCTTGCGTCAGTTTATCGATGCCGCGCGCGTCGCAGCCGAGCTTGACCCGCAGCAGGTTCTAGACGCTTTCAAGTGGTTGACCTACATTCTTTCAGTCGAGATCAGGCAGGAGGATCGAAACGAAGTACTCAAGGAACAGCACTTTATTGGATTGGCCGATCCACTGGATTCTAAACAACTGTTCTTTCCGAATCTTCTAATTCTGAACTCACCGGCTGGCAAGAAAAAGATCGCGGGGTTTCTTGAAAAGTCTCCCGACAATCTTCGACTTCAGATTGCTAACTCGCGTTATCGGACATTGGAGGGAAGCTACGAGCTTGCGATTGTGACGCTTACAGAACTGCGCGACAAGAATCCTAAAGATCTATCGATTGCAGCGGTCTTGGCAGAGGCTTATTTCGAAAGTGCAGATTCATCGGCGTTGTCAAAGCTCCTGGACAGCCTGCCGGAAGCGACGGCTACTGAACCTTGGTTGTTACGGCGGATGCGCGGCGAACATGCTTTGGAGAGTAAGCAGTGGAGTCAAGCGATTGAGCATTTCGAAGCCGTGTTGCAGAAAGATCCCGCGAACGCTCCCGCGCAAATGGGTTGTGCTAAGGCCTGGGCCGCCTTGGGCAATGAAGAAAAACGACAGCAGGCACTGACACGAAGCGGGATCATCGCTGAAATTCGAGTCAACTTAAGTAATGTACAATCGGATGCCCAGGCTGCGTGTATCGACTTGGCTTCCAAGTGCAAGCTGTTGGGGATGGTGGAAGCGGCAGCAGTTTTTGAAAGGCATGCCGTGATGATCGCTCAGCAACAAAAGCCCGTTGTGCCGACGAAACCTTAGACTTGATCCGCCAACAGATTACCGGCAAATAGAATGTTAGTGCCATCGGAAACGATCATGAACCGAGATTCGCGCATTCAACGATGGCTACCGTTACTTGTCGTTCGTTGGCTGCGAGTGGCTCAACTATGGTTTCTTTGCGCATTGGCCTTAGTCGGATTGATGGGATGTCACTCCGAAACGACTTCAGCTTTGAAGGACAACGAAAACTCGGAGCCTTCTTTCACTACAGATGCACCGCCTCAGCTCAATTCAAAAGACTCGCCGCAAGTTACCGAGCTGCCCAACTTGGACAAGTCCTCAAATCCAAGGGATGATGAGCGACATGATGCGACATTGAGATTTGATTGGCACAAGGATTGCGGAATTGATTTTGTTCGCGAGGACGATATGCGCGGGCTAAAGCGAATCTTTGAGTCGACGGGAGGAGGCGTAGGTGTGGTTGATTTCGACCGTGACGGCGAGCTTGACTTGATCTTCGCAGGCGGTTGCAAGGTTCCTGAGCAGCTTAAATCTGTTGAGCCTACCTGCGCGATTTATCGGAACCAAGGTAGAGTGCAGTTTCGGAATAGCACTTTGCCTTCGCGCCTCAGCAAAGCTGGATTTTGCCAAGGAATCGCTGTGGGCGACTATGACAATGACGGATTCGACGATGTGTACATTACAGCCTTAGGAAGCAACGGGTTGTTCCACAATCAGGGAGATGGAACCTTTGTTGAACTAACTCAAGAGTTAGGTGTGGATGATTCACGGTGGAGTACCAGTTGTGCGTTTGGAGACGTTAATCTAGATGGCTGTTTAGATCTATACGTAGTTAACTATCTAGCCGATTCACCAACTGAGCCTCTGCTGTGCAAGAACGCAAGTAGTCCAACCGGTTACGAGCAGTGTCCGCCATCGAAGTATGAAGGAGTCAACGATCGTCTATTTCTCGGTGACGGTTCGGGAGGCTTTCAAGATATCACTGAGACTTGTGGATTGTCTTCGAAGCTCGGAAAAGGTTTAGGAGTTGTGATCAGCAACTTGGATCAAGAGGGCTTCCCCGAGATCTACGTTTCTAATGATGGCCAAGCGAACTTTCTTTTTAAGGTTCGTGAAGATACGAATGGCCTTTTGGTGCTTGACGAGATTGCCATGACCTCGGGAGCCGCATTGAGCGGATCGGGTTACGCGCAGGCAAGTATGGGGATTGCGGCTGGCGATTACGACGGCGATGGCTTAGTGGATTTGCACATCACCAACTTTTACGGCGACTCCAATACGCTGTACAAGAATTTAGGAAATCTCCAGTTTGATGACGTCACTCGGCACACTGGTTTGGCTGGACCCAGCAAGAAGGTGCTCGGCTGGGGAACGGTGTTTGCGGATTTCGACGCGGATGGTTGGGAGGATTTATTCGTTGCAAACGGGCACGTCGAAGATCGTACATGGAATGGACGAGGCGAGCCGTTCGAAATGCCGCCGCAACTCTTCCTGAATTCTCGCAATGGCAAGTTTGCCGATGTCTCCTTGGCGAGTGGAGATTACTTTACCAAGCAATGGTTGGGGCGAGGTGTGGCGCTGGCAGACTTGGATCATGATCGACGGATTGACGTGGTTGTTTCGCATCAGATAACTCGACCGGCTATATTGCTTAACCGCGCTGCGGCTCAGAACAGTCTTTCATTGCAGTTGGTCGGAACTTCGTCAAATCGGAACGGACAAGGGGCGAGAATCGTCGTTCGCGGGCCCGACGGGGAAAGTCTGGCGGTACAGGAAGCAACTGCGGGAACGAGCTTTCAATCCTGCAGCGAGAGAAGGCACTTTTTAACTGCAAAAACACCAACTGCAAAATCACCCGCTCAAGTGACTGTGTTCTGGCCTTCAGGAAAAACGCAGGTTGTAGAACTGTCTCAGGGAAGCGTGCAAATTGTGGTTGAAGTCCCGTAGGCTCCTTTGCCTCTCGCGGTTGTAAATCCCCTCTTGGGGAGGTTTTTCGGGTTTCGGCGTGCGGCGTTCAAGTCAACGTTATTGGGGGATTAGCGGAAGATCCTCTTCAATACCGTTTGCTTTTTTGTCGATTTTGGCTTAAATACGTCGATCGTTACCGTTTTTGTCCCTTTTCTATCGGAGGTGCTTGTGAAGCACAGAAAAGTAACATCACCAGGCTTCACG
>CAYWNG010000350.1:0-7121 GCA_964458685.1 uncultured Pirellulaceae bacterium | reverse complement strand
CTCGAAGAAGCTACGCGTTTTTTTGAGTGGTTCCAGGATCTGCAAATTCCCAACAAGGTCTTTGTTCCAGGCAATCACTCAGTGGCGGTCGAGCTGGGTTTGATAAAGCCGACGGATTATCCCAACATACGCTTCTTGATCCACGAACAACTTGAGTTTCAAGGACTGAAGATCTTCGGTTCGCCCTACACGCCCTGGTTCTTCAATTGGGCCTACAACATTCCAAGAGCCGAACTGGATGCAATTTGGGCAACAATCCCAGCAGGCATCGACATGCTAATCACGCATGGTCCTCCGAAGGGAATCATGGATATCACACGGGATTTTAAGTCCAAAGAGCCGATCCACATTGGATCCATGTCGCTGACGCGTCATGTTTGTTCGAGAATTAAGCCTCGCGTCCATGCGTTTGGCCATTTACACGACGAAGAGGGCATTCGAAACTTTGGCCAAGTGGAACAAGATGGCGTGACCTTCATCAACTGCAGTTGCTGCAATCTGGGAGGCCAATTGGTCAATCACGGCACCGTGATTGAAATCGGCTGAGGCTGACGCTGAGAATACTCATCGCGACAGCGAGAATGCGCCTTGAAGTCAACGATAACCACAAGGCGATGCACGATGGATGAGCTGCTTGCTAGTGAGCCGCTTTGGCTTCTTCGGCGTGAGCATCGGCTTCGCCATGCGCTGCGGTAGCAGGCTTCACGTGATGTGATGAATTGCCTTCAACCTCGTCACCCGGTTTGATCGGAGCGTGTACCGGTTTGCCTTGGTACAGTGGATCAACGGCTGTTAAGTCGTAAGCTGGTCGAGCCTGAAAGTGATGCAGGGGAAAGTCGACTCGATCATTGATGACGACTTGGTCCACCAACTCTTCGGCTAACGCTTCGTCGACAACAGACTTAATTTGCGTCTTGATTTCAAGCAGTACAGGGTCGGCCAGAAGCGATGGATCGATCTGTCGAAGTTTCTCTTCAACGGCTTGATGGATCAGCCACCTGTTCATCTCAATGTTCGTCTTTGCCGCCAAACGAGTCTCGCGAGTCACCAAAACGTGGATTCTAAGCTGAGACATCCATTGCTTGTCCGCGGACTGAACGTAATAGACGCCCAACGGGATTTCTTGGCTGGCGTTGACTTTGACCTGCCGAGCCTCTGAGCGCACATAGCCGATGATCACTGCATGGATCATCACCAGCAGCATCACCAGGGCGGCTATCCAATAACGTCTCAGAATTTGCATCGGTAAAACTCGGCCAAAAGCAAAGCTACGAAAGTCTCCAAGAGCTCCGGCATCGGACCGGGCAACTATCTCGAGACCTAGAAACGTAGGTTGCACTTTGAGTCAAGTGTTCGAGCAGAGCGTGATTTTCTAGACTGATGCGGAGCCAGCAATCCGCATAATCGTTACAACGAGAACTATCCGCCCCAGCGAACAACGCCGTGAAGTCTACCTCTACGCCGCAAGCGATGGCCAGCGGTTGAGTTCAAAAATGACTCGAGCATTGCCTACTTGGACGTGAAGTATGGAATTCCCAATCGCTGAGCAACTCGATGTGGTCGTACCAACGCTTCGGCCATGCGTGCATCCTCATCTGCACTGCGCAAATCGGCACACTTAGGATGTGATTCAGCGGTTGCGATGATGCCTAACTGCTGGAGTACATGAGCCGTGCTGTGCTTGTAAGCTGCCGCGCTACCCTTTGCGTCCAAGCGGAAGACTTGATCTTCCATCGACTGAAAGGCTTCGAACAGCTTGTAAACGCGAGTGTCAAATCGCCCAGTGCCTGTTGGAAAACGCTTGTTCGCGGCTCCGTCGTTTAGCCACATATCGTGAGCCGCACAAATCAAAGGCGCAGCACTGCTGGCAGCGCCGATCAACAGCGGATAGCCAACTTTGATTGCTGTTGCGATTCCAAAGTCATCGCCACTGTGAGGCATGAAGTCTAGCTTCAGACTTCGACACATCGCTGCCCAGTAGAGAAAATGGGGCTCGTCTAACGTACTGATCTTCCCGCCAACAAACTTGGGATGCGACGCAAGCTGCCAAAGCAGCCATGGATCAAAGGGCGTTGCCCAAGGCACAAACGCAGGCTCAAGCGCATGGACTATTCCTGGACGAATCAACCATTCGGCGATCTGGTAATAGCCGTCTCGCCGCTGCTGGGCTTGCAAGCTGTTGAGCCACTTCGAAGTCATAATCATGACTTCGCAATTGTCGTGCTGCTGTACTAGATCCATGAGCGGACGATAACGCTCCGCGCGGAACTCGGTGTCGTCTTGAGCGCCTCGAGCGGTTATTCCCGCGATGAACTTCTGACCCGGAAAGGCATCCCGAAATCTCCGCAGAACTTCGGCGTACATCGCATCATCTAGATCAAAAATGTACCCGGTGTCGGCGTTCAGGACCGGAACTAGCTCCATGCCGTAGTATTCGGCAGATTTCAACATCCAAGCAATACTGGAAACAAAACTGTCCCAGTCGGGCTGCTTGTTTTGGAAAGGCAACAACGCAGCCGCGCACAATCGAGACTTGTTGGAGTGCGTTACCAGCTCTTCCTCACCCGTCCAAGCCCAGACTGTTTCTGACCAAGTCGTTTGTGGCGTAAGCTTCTCAGGGCAGTCGATTAGCTCTTTCATTGCGGCAATTCCTCGACTTCCAACCATCGACGCTCTTCCCAGCTCTTCAGTCCAAGCTCGGCAAGCTGCACACCCTTGGCGCCTTCGCGCAAAGTCCATGGGAACGGCGTGTCCAGCGCGACATGCTTGAGGAATGCTTCCCACTGAATCTTAAAAGCGTTGTCGTAAACGGTTCCATCGGGAACTTCTTGCCAACCCGAAAAGAAGTCAATCGGTTGATCGATATCGGGATTCCATGTGGGACGCGGAGTCGTTCCGATGCTCTGTACCCAACACTTTCTCAATCCGACGATCGCGCTACCATGGGTCCCGTCGACTTGAAGTGTAAGCAAGTCATCGCGGCGAACGCGAACTGTCCAAGAACTGTTGAATTGACAGATGACCCCGTTGTCGAGTTCAAACGTAGCGTAACAAGCGTCATCGCTCGTGCACGCATAGGCTTGGCCTTTTTCGTCGAAGCGCTTTGGAATGTGAGTCGCTCCCAAGCAGTTCACGGACTTCACTTTTCCGAAAAGATTGTCGATCACATAGCGCCAATGGCAAAGCATGTCGACGATGATCCCGCCGCCATCCTCTTTGCGATAGTTCCACGAAGGACGTTGTGGCGGTTGATCCAAGTCGTCTCCCGTGAACACCCAATACCCAAACTCGCCGCGCACGCTGAGGATACGCCCGAAGAACCCTTGGTCGCGCAGCATGCAAAACTTGCGAATGCCGCTTAGCCAAAGTTTATCCTGAACGACACCATTCTTGAGTCCTGCAGATTCGCAAAGTCGAGCCAACCGCAGCGCCTCGGATGTCTCTACCGCTGTGGGCTTCTCGCAATAGACAGCCTTGCGTGCCTTCACCGCGCGCTCGACAAAGTCCGCGCGTTGCAACGTACCGCTGGCATCAAAAAAGATCTCGTCATCGGGGTTAGCCAAAGCTGCGTCGATGTCTGTGGTGTAACGCGTGATCCCAGTGCGTTTCGCCAGTGCTTCAAGCTTTACTGCACTTCGCCCCGTTAGAATCGGATCGGGCATGAGGGTCAAGTCGTCATTGACCTTCAGTCCGCCTTGTTGGCGAATTGCCACGATCGAGCGAATAAGGTGCTGGTTAGTTCCCATGCGGCCGGTAACGCCGTTCATTATGATACCGATGCGCCGTATTGTCATGCTTTGAGTTCTATCGATGAATCTAGAGAGAAGTGAAGATGAGTGTTGCGAGGTCAAGCAATGGATATCGCAGTCCTATAATCTGCTATTCATGCGTATCCATAAAGGCCAACAGTATAACTTAGCCAGGGAAACTCGCTACGGCTCAAAAATCTGATATCATGCCATCTTTGGCATTAGCTCAAAGCCTTTAGCCCACACATTGAATCCTGGAGCCGCTCAACGTGTCCAATGATCAGAATCCCTATCAACCCAGTGGCAATTTCCCTCCGCCCCAACAGCCTTATCCACCTGGAAATCCAAACCAGCAAGGCGATAACACCGGCGGAATCATTCCTTACAAGAATCCCAAGGCACTGATCGCGTACTACTTAGGAATCCTCAGCGGATTGCCGTTAATCGGATTGCCATTCGGAATCGCTGCGTTTGTGCTTGGCATCTTGGGGCTTCGCGATCGTCAGCGTAACCCAGTCATCAAAGGCAGCGTCCATGCTGGTATTGGAATTGGCTGCGGCGGTATTTTTACGCTGTTGTGGACGGCGGTTATCATTCTGGCAATCATTGGAGCGATGAACGCTAGGTAACGAAGGCCAACAGGTGAATTGCCGTTGGACAGAACAAATCCTCTCAGAGCACGAAGCTTATGAACGACCAACAATCAAACCTGCCCACTGGACTATTTTGGATCATCGCCCTGATGCTCGGCGGGCTTGGATTGGTTTTCTTGCTAGCCGCTGGACAAGGAAACGCACTGATTCGAATCGTTATTGGTGGTGCCTGCTTAGTGGGCTCGGCTGCTCTGATCTATCTCGCAAGAATGCGACCCGTTCAATACACGCATATTCACAAGATGGAACTAGATATGCCTGGTAAGGTCGACATGAAAAGCTATGAATGCAAGTCGTGTGGAGCAACGTTGGATGCCGAGTCCGTTCAAGTCGTTGCCGGGGCTGTGAAGGTCAATTGTCCTTACTGCGGTACCAGCTACGACATGGAGGAAGCGCCGAAATGGTAGGACTACTTCATTGGATTCAACAAGACTGGCAACGTTTTCGTCTGAGAACAGCGAAGTCAGAGCCAGTTTCGCCAGGTTTGTACACCTTTCGATTTTATCCAAGCGGCGGTGAGCGACGTGTGCACCTGCGCATCGATGCCGATAGCGCTGGGGTCATGTTCGTAGATGTCACCGACGTGATACATCTCAATCCTACAGCAACTCAGTTTGCCAAATGGGCGCTCGAGAAGGTTTCTCGCCATGAAGCTCAGTTGCGACTGCGAGCACAATTTGGTCGCGGGCAGTTGGATCGAATGCTTCGCGATCTGAACTCGATCTACGACATGGTAGACCGTTTCGCCGATCCTCAGTTAGGCTGTCCGACTTGCTCGATCGGCGCGGTGGATCGCCAACCGCTTTTTAGCACCGCCGTAACGGCGCCCTACAAAGCTGACTTAGCGATCACCTACAAGTGCAATAACGATTGTCCGCATTGCTACAACGAAGCGGATCGACTGACTTTGGAAGCGATGCCCGTTGAGGATTGGAAGCGAGTCATCGATCGACTGCACCAAGTTGGTGTTCCCCATTTGATCTTCACGGGCGGCGAGGCCACGCTTTACCGCGACTTGCCCGAGCTGATCTCGCACGCGAACGATCTGGGCCCGATCTGCGGATTGAACACCAATGGCCGACGCATGGCGCATGCTGAGTACGCGAAGCAACTTGCCGACGCTGGCCTGAATCACGTGCAATTCACCTTGGGCTCGCACCGTGCCGAAGTCCACGATCGAATGATGAACGCTCGCAGCTTTGATCAAACCGTGCAAGGTATTCGCAATGCGATCGATGCTGGCCTTCACACGATCACCAATACGACGCTCATGAAGATGAACGCCGCCGAGATCGACTCGACGATCCAATTCCTTTACTCTCTGGGCATTCGTACGTTTGCCGTAAATGGCATGATCTACTCGGGCGGTGGCTTTGACACAGGCCAAGCCATTCGCGAAGAGCAGATGCCTGCGCTGCTGATTCGCATTCGAGATCGAGCCGCTGAGCTTGGGATGCGATTCTTGTGGTACACGCCAACGATGTACTGTCGGCTGTCACCAGTTGAACTTGAGATTGGCGCGAAGCGATGCAATGCCGCCGAGTATTCGATTTGCGTTGAGCCTAACGCTGATGTTCTGCCTTGCCAGTCGTTCTATGTCAGTGCCGGTAATATGCTCCGCGATCCCTGGGAGAAGATCTGGCACAGTTCGTTGTTCCACAGCTTTCGCGATCGTGAGCTTGACCCGCAGGCGGCAGGCTTGCCCGAGATGTGTTGGGAGTGCCCCGATTTGCCGTTGTGTGGCGGCGGTTGTCGGATCGAGCGCGAAGCCGCTTCGGGAGTTCGCAGTAGCAAGGGCAGTTGTTCCTCGGGAGGTTGCTCATCTGGCGGCTGTTCGTCCGGTGGATGCAGCAAAGGCGGTTCATCGACTGGCGTTTTGCAAATCAGCACGACTCCAGCCGATTCGTCTGGATTTGTTTCGATCGACTCGCTCTTGCCAGCGTCCAACAAACGTCGCGGAACTGGCTCGTTCGCGGATTTGTAGAAGGCGATAAAGCTCTCGAAGGTACGGTTGGGGTAGGTCAAACCCCACCGGCTTTGACAAGGTAAGCGCCTCCATAAGAACACGGCCAATGGTGTTCGTCATAGGATTTGATAGGATCAGAAACTGCCTTTGCGAACTTACACCAATGTGTTTGCTGGGATTGACTAAATGGCTCGAACTATGCCTCGGGAGTTGTGCATGCACACAAAAACCTTGTCAACAATGCTCGTTGTTATCCTCACTCCGATATTGTCGTTTGGCCAGGAAACAACTATTCGAGTTACAAGAATGGTTGCTAGCGGCAGGTCAGTGCCTGACCCTAAATCCTTAACTCAGTGTTTCGTCTTGATCGATGACGACTCGTTTGCGAAAGAGATGCAACTGTCCGACGTCCAAAAAGCGAATGTTCGTGAAATGGTCAAAAGGTCTAATGGTAATCCTGGAGTGGTTGTTGTTTCCAGGAACGAAATCGGGAATGCATCAACGCCTGAAGAATTTGCGGCTATTCGGGACGGAATTCTTTCCCAAAGAGAAGCGGAAATGACTGCATTATTGGACATCAAGCAGCGGGAGCGGCTTCGTCAGCTTGTATATTGGGAAGAAGTCGACAACATTGGTTACAAGAATGCACTGATAAATGGTTTTTTGGGAGAAGATGCGGGGCTTACAAATTCCGAGAAAGACGCAATTGAAATCGCTTCGGTCGCAATCGAACGGGACGCACGGGCGATGATT
>CAYWNG010000349.1:0-7136 GCA_964458685.1 uncultured Pirellulaceae bacterium | reverse complement strand
GGTCACAGCCTTGCGATTGCTGGACTCAACGACCCAAGCTTGTAGCTCCAGCAATTCGCTGGTAGGTGTGGGCTTGAATAACTCAATCTTGTATTCCGCAGTGACAGTGCAGGGCGGAGCGGCTAGATCACTCTTGAGCATCAGATGGTAGCAGGCCATCCAATTGCAGTGGCAGTCCAACAGCGTCCCGATAATCCCGCCGTTAAGCACACCTGGATAAGCTTCGTGATAGCGTCCTGGTTTAAACGTCGCGCGGACCTGCTGACCATCGACGAAGCTCTTCAATTGAAGCCCTTGAGGATTCGCGGGCCCACATCCGAAGCAAGCCAAGTTAGGCGCGTATTGGTCTTGCAAGCTTCTATTCAGATCAAGCATGTCAACACTCTTCGCAAAATCAAACCAAGTTTCGCAGTAAACGACAGGGATAGATTCTAACTACTTTGTTGCCTTGTGTTGAAACAACCAATAGGTAACGGGTATCACAAACAGAGTAAATATGGTCGAAGCAACCAATCCAAATATGAGCGACCAGCCTAGCCCCGAGAAGATTGGATCGAGCGTGATTGGAATCGCGGACAACATGGCCGCGCCAGCCGTTAGCAAAATGGGGCGTAGTCGGACTACTCGACTTTCCAAAATCGCATCAAAGAGTGGCCGTCCGGCTCGCACGGCCTGCTCCATGAAGTCCACCAGAATGATCGAATCGCGCGTTACAATCCCTGAAAGCGCGATCATGCCAATCATCGCCGTCGCGGTAAAGAAGACTGGATCAGCGTATCCGCCAACATCAGACGCCATCATCTGATTGAGCGCGTAAAATCCAGGCATCACGCCCAACACCGTCAGCGGTATCGCCAACATGACGATGACAGGAATCAGGAAGGAGCCCGTTTGCGCCACAAGAATGATATAGATCAGAACCATCGCAGCACCAAACGCCAGGCCAAGATCGCGAAACACATCGAGAGTAATCTGCCATTCGCCTTCGCCTGAAAAGCGAGCTTCAATGCCATCCGACAAGCCCCACGCTACGCCCGAGCCGTTGCTAATGAAGCTCCGCGAGGAAACCGGCCTCGCGGTGTTGTCGGCAACAAACTGCTTACCGCTTTTCTCTTGATCAGCCAAAATGTCGATGATGCAATCCGCTGGCGGACGGCCAGCAGTTTCCGCCATCACATAGGCAACCGGCAGCAGATTCTTGTGATAGATCGTTTGGCCAACTCGACCAGTCTCCCACGTGCCAATCTCATTCAATCGAACCAGTTCCCCGCGAGTCCCTTTGACGGCCAACTGTCCCAAGCTAAACGGATCGTTGCGAGCAGCCTTCGGAAGTCGGACAACTATTTGGAGCGGATGCCGTTCCGAATCGACTCGCAACAGCCCGCTTGATGATCCTGCCAGCGCGGTTTGAATCGCTGCGCCGATATCGTTGACGGTGATTCCAGCTAAAGCAGCCTTCTCTTGATCAGGAACAAAGGTCATGCGAGTCATCACGGCTTCCGCCATGTCATCGACTTCGACGACGCCTGGTTCTTTGCTCAATCTGGAAGATACCGTTTGCGAAGCCGATAAAAGTTGATCGTAACTTGTATCGGAGCGTCCATAGACTTCCGCAACGATCGAAGCCAAGACAGGAGGACCAGGGGGAAGCTCGACGATGCGAAGCTTTCCACCAGAATCGCTAGCGATTTTGGTGAGCTGATCACGCAAGCGAAGCGTGATGGCATGGCTTTGTTGGTTGCGATTCTTCTTGCCGACCAAGTTGATCCGCATCTCTGCTTGATGCGTTCCTGATCGCAAATAGTAGTGGCGAACCATTCCGTTGAAGTCGATCGGACTGGGGCTGCCTACGTAAGTGGTGTAGTCAATCACTTCGGGCTGTACGGCGATGACGTTCTCCAAGTTGTGCATGACTGCTGCGGTACGTTCGAGCGTTGTTCCTTCATTCATATCCAACACTAGGACAAACTCGTTCTTATTGTCGAATGGCAACATCTTCAGCGGAACCATTCGAAACACACCCAGCCCCATAGCTGCACTGGTCAGTGCGCCGATGAGCACCAAAAATCCGATCGCTCGCAACTTAGTCTTCAACAATGGAGTCATCAAGGGACGAAAGAAGCGGTAGAGCAGTGTCTTGCTCACCGCGATTGGATCGTAAGCGGCATGGCCCGTCATCGCGCTCTCCGACGCATCATGGCCAGCGGCAGAATCCTCCGCAGCGGAACCGTTTTCCTCATTGGGGTAATGCGACTTCAGCACGTGGTAGCTCAACCAAGGCGTGATCGTGAAGGCTACCAACATCGACATCAGCATGGCTACTGGAACATTGAGCGCCATCGGCGACATGTACGGCCCCATCATGCCTGTGATGAAGAACATCGGTAGGAAGCTAACGATCACCGCTAGGGTAGCACTAATCAAGGGAGGCCGAATTTCAGCGACGGCGTCTAGGACGATGCCTCGCGTTGCACGCTTACGCTCGTGAAAATGCCGAGCGATATTCTCCACGTCGACAATCGGATCGTCCACCAAAAGCCCCAACGCGAGTATAAGCGCGAATAGTGTGACTCGATTGATCGTGTATCCAACGATCAGGTTGACCAACAGCGTTAAGCCAAATACAACAGGCACTGCGACTGCAACAATAAACGCTTCACGCCAGCCCATCCCGATCGTCAGCAAGAGAATGACGATCACAATCGCAATCCCCAACGCTTCAACTAGTTCGTTGACTTTCTCGTTAGCGGTGAGCCCGTTGTTACGAGTGACGATCAAGTCAACATTGCTAGGAACGATCGTCTGCTTCAGTTCTCGGGCTTTGGCGATCACTTGACTGGCGACTTGAACTGCGTTGGCTCCCTTTTGCTTCGAGATGGCGATGGTTACCGAGGGCAGTGCCTCGCGCCGTTCGCCACGGGACAGGTCGCCATCGGTCAGGTCGCCACGGGACAGGTCGCGTGCCGCGCCATGTGGATCACTGGCTCCCAGTATTTCACCAGGGCTATTGGGATGTAATTCAAGACTACTTGCTGGCCCCCAGCCATGCCGAACATAGTTCTCGGGTTCCTCGGCAACATCCAAGACGTCAGCGACATCCTTAAGATAGACCGGTCGATTCTGGAAGACTCCAACCACCAAGTCTGAAATTTGCTGTGGGAATTGAAGACTGGCTGAAGTCCGTATCTTAAGTCTCAAGTCGTTGTTAGAAATTTCGTCCGCTGGCAAGACTTGATTGGCAGCTTGAATCGCACGCTGAACCTCGGGCAAAGTCATCTGGTAGGCTTCTAGTCGCTGCTGCGAGACTTCGACGCGAATCTCGCGAGCTTGCCCGCCAACGATGTACGCTCGATTCACGTACTTGATCGTTGCTAAACGTTCGACCAGTTCTTCGCCAATCCGCCGCAGTTGAAAACTATCGTTCTCCGCGCCGGACAGAGCAAAGGTCACTACGGGAACGTCGTCAATCTCCACTGGCTTGAGCACCCATGAGGCGACAGCCGGCGGAATTGCGTCCATATTCTCATTCATCTTCTTGAAGAGCTTGACCAAGCTTCGTTCGCGATCTTGCCCGACATAGTAGCGAACGGTGATAATCGCTTGATCGTCGCGCGACATGCTGTACACGTACTCGACGCCATCGATCTGGGAGAGCATGCGTTCCAGCGGCGTAGATACCAATTGCTCAACTTGCTGCGCGTCATAGCCAGGTGCACTGACAAACACGTCGGCCAGCGGTACAACAATCTGCGGGTCCTCTTCGCGAGGAGTGAGCACAAGCGCTGCGAAGCCCAGCAAGGCGGCAGCGATAATCAGAATGATCGAGAGATTGCTGTTCAGGAAGACGCGAACAATTCCTGAGAGGATGTCCGTATGAGCGTCCTTGGAGATATGTTGGCGGCTCACAGTTGTCCTCCTGTGACATTAGTATCCAAAACCACCTTTTCTCCAGGTAGCAGACCGGCCAGAACTTGCAGTCGTCCGTCGATCTCGCGACCGATCTGAACATTGCGCAGTTCCATAACTCCCTCTTTGGCCACATGAACCATTGTTAGCTGTCCGACGCGAGTTATTGCATTCTTAGGAATTACGATGGCTTCTTCGTTACCGATCGGCAGCTTCAAGCGACCAAACATCCCGCTATAGATCCCTGGCGGACAGGGACCAATTACTTTAACTTCAAAGGAGTGCGTGGCGGAGTTCGATTGTGGTACGACTTCGCTAATCGTCGCTTCGCACTCATACCCCAGCGCTGACAATCCAGCCAAGATGCGTTGACCCGGCTTGAGTGTCAGAGCCAAGGATTCACGAACCTGAGCTACCAGTTGCATATGAGTCGGATCGTACAAGCGAAACAGAACTTGCCCTGGCACCGCTGTATCACCGGGCTTTACCTGCTTGTCGACGATCATTCCATCAAACGGGGCAACGACCTCGGCGTAAGCAAGTTGAGCTTTCGCCTCTTCAACGGCTTGTTTTGAACGTTCGAGTTCTGCAGTCGCAGATCGCAAATCAGCTTCCCGCCCCTGATACTCGGATTGCGAAATCGCTCGTTGCCCCAGCAGGCTGGCTGCCCGATCGAACTCGGCGCGGGCCTGAATCAAACGCCCTTCAGCTCCCGAGCGATTCGATTCCATTTGGCCAAGTCGAGCGACCAGATCTTCGTTCTGCAGTCGCACGAGTACCTCACCAGCCTTGACCTTTTGACCCGCCGTTACATTAACCTCTTCGACTCGAGCCAAGATCTTCGAAGCTACCGACGCATCACGGATGGCCTGGATCGTTCCAACGGCTGTCTCATATCGAGGTACTGTGATCGCTTCGACAACATACAGCGAGGCACCTTGAGGCACTGCTGGAAGTAGGCTTTCGGCGTGCTCTGGAACCTTGGTGTGGAATGTCCCAGACACCCACAAGAGCATGACTAGAACGGCGAGGCAACCGATGATCACGGTCAACCAGTAGCCGAATCTCCGCAGCAGATTCGCAATCGCTTGGAGAGCAGATTTCTTTTCAGTTGTTCCCATATTCGTACTTCCGTCTCTTAGCGGCGAAATCGTTCAGTTGCTTGCGGGATGGTGCGCGACATCAATATGCGTTTTATCGCGGGACGTCTCGGAGTCGGCCGAAACGCCGTAAAAAGTCGGTCCCTCGCTAACGCTTCGAGCTGTGAACGAACTAGTTCTTGACAGCTTTCAGTTCATTCAATGCGGTTCGCAACGAGCTTTCTGGGACAACGCCAGATGCTTGACCGACCAACTCGCCGCCAACGAATACGGCTAACATGGGAATCGATTGCACACGGAATTGATTCGCCAACGCGGGTTCGGTGTCGACGTTCACTTTGACGATCTTCACCGAGCCTTCAAACTCGGCGGATAGCTTTTGTAGTGTGGGACTGAGCATTCGACAGGGACCACACCAGTCAGCGTAGAAATCGACTAGCACTGGAAGCTGTGACTGTAGTACATCGTGCTCAAAAGTCTTGGTTGTAACATGGGCTAAGGCGCTCATCTTTAACTCCTTGAAAATGATCTTGTGTTATCTGGAAAAACTCTCTCAACAAACTACGACGGACACGATCCTGAAGTCGAATCTTTTTGTCCGCTCTTGGGGGCGTTGCTTGTTGTAGCCCCCTTGTTCCATGGCATCACCGTTAGGATCATGCCCATCAAGCAACTATCTGTTAAGCCCGCGTGCATCAAGCCGATACCACAAGCACCGCACAACAACGACCATAACGGTTGATTCAATGCAAGAGTTAGTACTGATCCAACGACAATTAGCAGGCCCGCGATGATGCGAACTTGGCGCTCCAGCGAGACCGCCTTTTTGCCGCGAAGGACAGGCAAACAGGCTTGATCCCAAGCTTGGGTTCCCCCTTCGACGTTCACAACGCAGCGAGATCCTGCGTTTGAGAGCTTCTCGCAAGCTTGCTTGCCGCGAGCTCCCGACTTACAGATGATGTACAAAGGAGCTTCTGAATCGCGGGTAGCTTCGACGAGTTCTTTCGCGTTGAGCTGACCGAGGGGCACGTTGATAGCGAATGCCACATGCAGCTCTCGAAATTCAGCGGGAGTACGGACGTCGATTAAATTGATCTGCTTGCCGGCACAGACCATGTTGTAAAGTTCTTTGGGGCTAATGGTACTTATACTCATGGCTAATCTCCTTGAATCTTAAAACTGTCGATAGTTCGGAATCAGTCGAACAATTGTGTCAAAAAAATGGCCTTCTTAAACCTTTGTGTCACCGTCAAAACGTTTTTCGATGCATCCAACGATCTGCTTTAGATGCGGCTCGATCACCGAGTAGTAAACCTTGCGGCCATCTTTCTCACTGGTCAAGAAGCCACATCGTTGCATCAGACGCAAATGTTCTGAGGCCATGCCCGTAGGAAGCTCGCACGCCTCGGCCAATTCTGTCACGGTGTAGTGACTGGCCAAAAGCATTTGAATGATCCGCAGTCGATGAGGATGTGCCAGAACTCGCAAGCATTCGGCGGCTTCACCGAGGTCCTTCATGCTGGTTAACTTGATCTTTTTGTCAGGCAGGCTCATACGATCACCCTCCGATAGTCAAATATATCGGAAGTTTCCTAACTGTCAATCAGTCTTTCTGAGCTTAATGGCTGGTTTTGTCGAATAGTCGAAAATGCCCAGAATAAGGACACTTCTCGCTGATCGCCGGTAGCGATGAGCGACCGTAACCTCCCGCGCGTTCAAGTAGGCTAACTGAGAGTTGACTCATTCGTGGGAGGGTCGCAAGGTGAGGCCCGCGAGCCATGCGGGGAGGGTCAAAATGGGCGGACCAAAGTTAGTGACAACACGGCAATCACATGTTCGCTATTTGGGCGTCGGTTGAAACTCGTTTGCACCCATATCGCGCTCCTCGCATGAACCCACTTGCCACCATCGGGCTCACGCATTTTGAAGTTGCGATTTTAGGCACGAAGTGCCGACATATCCTATGCCGGGGCTGACAAGCCCCGGTTTTGAGGCGCTCAGTATTTAGCCCCGAAGGCGGCGATACATCAATAGAGTGTGTCGACCCTTGGGGCCGAAAAACTCGGAATTCTCAAGTTCCGGTGCCTTCGACACCGGCAGAGGTTGTGTCAGGCCTTCGGCCTTAAATCC
>CAYWNG010000348.1:0-7157 GCA_964458685.1 uncultured Pirellulaceae bacterium | reverse complement strand
TCTCGACTGCAGCCACCCGTAGGTGTCTGGGCAGTTCTCAGTCCCAGTGAGGCGGATCATGCTCTCACACCCGCTACCCATCATCGCCTTGGTAGGCCATTACCCCACCAACTAGCTAATAGGGCGTAGACTCATCCCCAGGTGGAATCACACCTTTGGTCCTAAGACGTTATCCAGTATTACTGCCAGTTTCCCGACGCTATCCTGGTCCCAGGGGTAGATTTCTACGTATTCCTCTCCCTTTCGCCGCTGTCCGTCCCGAAGGACTTCTCGCTCGACTTGCATGCCTAATCCACGCCGCCAACGTTCATTCTGAGCCAGGATCAAACCCTTCAATTGTGTATGCTTTCTGCAACGATTGTCCGAAGACTCCCGTCACAGATATTAACCAACTGAAGAACCTTGCGGCTCTACATCAACTTTAGTCCCAACAGATTTGAAGCTGTTGGGTTGCACCCTATGGTCAATAGGTGCCTTTTGTAATTGTCAGTCCTCTACTTCGGATTCTAAGGCCCTTAGTTTCAGACTACACAACCTTGCTAATAACTTTCGTTACTAACGGAGAGCTTATCAACCAAATTGTCAAAGATCAGTTTATTGTGCAATTCCTCAGGTTTCCCTGCGGTTTTGCGTTGAGTGTCTCGCGACGACTCAGGCCTCAATCTATCGGAGACTCCTACTATCGTCAAGTGTTAGTTAAACCTTGATTCGATAGTTGCGAGAGGCGGTTATTCCTGTCGCTGTCTTCGATCTTGAAGGGTCAGCATTCTAGCGACCGCTTCAATCGAGGGCAAGTGGCTTTCAAACTTTTTTTCTCAAGTTCTTTTCGCCGCTTGTCACTGAATCAGTTTCCCGGTCAGTGAGGGGCCAGAGTCTATAGGCAGTCGCGAGCCTCCGCAAGGACAGTTGGAGAAAATTCTAAAGCTTTTTTGCTTGACCCTCACCAGTAGTAGTTCGGTCCTAATGCCTGTAGTGATTGAATCGCTTGCGCAATCTGGCCTCTTTCGGTTTCGACCTGCTGGCCATTTGCTTCATTCCACCTGTGACCTAGCTTTGGTTGATAACCTCTTCTTAGCCAGGCTAATTGCAGCGATGACCCAAACGCCCCAAGCAAACGATGAATCACTCAACAGCTTGCTGAAACGCATCGATGGCTTGCTATCGAGTTCCAAGCCCGCTGCGCCGGGGCCAGCGCCCAGCCCAGCAGAACATGGGCGATCCGCGGTTCAATATCAGTCTGCTCCGGCACAAATACCCATTCACAATTCAACGCCCGCACTTCTTGCAGCAGTCGCTTCCGATTCCAACAAGCAATGCCGTTTCGGCGAAATCACCGATCAACGCGATGAGCCGTTCATTCCTCGCGTTCCCAAAACTCTTGAAGATGCCGGGCTTAACGAATCCACAATCGAAGAGTTGATGCTCCGCTATTTGCTCGCGCGCGGCGAAGCATCCGGCCGAATGGTGGCAGCTCAGATTCGCTTGCCTTTCCTGCTGATCGAACCAATCCTCAATCGACTCAAATACGAACAGATGACGGCCTACCGTGGGGCCAATTCTGTAAACGACTACATCCACGTCCTGACCGAACAGGGACGTGATCGCGCCCGACAATACAATCTCCGCACAACCTACTTCGGCGCAGCACCGGTGCGTTTGGAAGATTATTGCCAAGCCGTCAAGCTTCAGTCTGTAGAAACACAAAAGCCAAAACGCGAAGAGTTGCTACAGGCTTTTAAAGATTTGCTGATCGACAAAAAGATGCTGACCAAGCTAGGTCCAGCAGTCAACAGCGGTCGCGGTATGTTCTTGTATGGCTATCCAGGAAATGGAAAGACCAGTATCGCTGAACGCGTTACTCAAGCCTTTGGTAAATACATTTGGATACCGAGGTCGATCTCGATCGATGGCGAAAACATGCGAATTTACGATCCAATGAATCACGAACCCGCCCCAGTCGCTCGCGGCGAAGGTTACTTGAATGAATCCGGTATAGATGAACGCTGGATTCGGATTCGCCGTCCGACTTTGATCGCTGGTGGTGAGTTGACGATGGACATGTTGGAAGTCCGTCGAGACAAAGAAACCAACATCAATGAAGCTCCATTGCAATTGAAAAGTAACTGCGGTGTGCTGGTGATCGACGACTTTGGTCGCCAACGCATGCGAGTCGATGAACTGCTGAATCGATGGATCGTACCGCTAGAAAAACGCTATGACTTTTTGAATATGTCTAGTGGTAAGAAGATTCAAGTTCCCTTTGATCAGTTGGTCATCTTCTCGACTAATTTGCAACCCAAAGATTTGGTCGACGATGCGTTTCTGCGTCGAATTCCATATAAAATTGAAGTTGAAAATCCAAGTGAAGCAGCTTTCCGTAAGCTGTTTGAAATCATGTGTCCTCGAGTTGGTGTACCTTACAAGCCTCAATTGATCGACTACTTAATCGAGCGACACTATAAGCCGATTAACCGCCCTTTCCGCAACTGTCACCCGCGAGATTTGTTGCTGCAAGTCAAGAACTATTGCCTCTACCAAGACTTGCCGATGGAGTTGAAAGAGGAGTACATCGACTTCGCTTGCGAGAACTACTTCTCGATCATGTAGCGCGAACTCGCGTGCCAGTCGCCATTAGCGATGCGCTTCGATCCAGCGAATGGCTTCGCCAGTTGTTGTAAGCAGTCCGTCAAGTTGTTGATCGCGGACATCTTGCAACAGTTGCTTGAATTTAGGACTGGGGCGGAGGCCTCTGGCTATTAGGTCCTGACCTGTCACCAGCGGTGGTGGATTGAGCTGCTGGTCGGGCCAAGCTAGACGTGCTCGCAGCCACTCTAAATTGCTCGCAACCAAAGAATTTCCCGGCTCGGCGCGCAATTCAAGTAGCTGGACACCTGCATCAATCCACGGCGAAATCAACACGGGTTGAATCTGCGACCAAGGCAGCGAACTGGCCTGCTCAAGCGTTGTTTGGCTTCGCATCGCAAAGGCGATCGCGTCGGTATCTTCGTTGGAAAGCTTGAGTCGATGCTTTAGTCGTTCCACAAGCTCAGCGGTATCCTCTTCTTGTCGCACATCCCAAAGGATTGCCGCTAGTCTTGCTTGCCAACAGTGCTGTTGGACTCGAAGGAGCCTGTCTGCCGCGGCGATTCCTACATCCGACCACCGCGCTGCAACTTCAGGCAGCAGAACTTTCAAAAGCCCCGTTTCGGCCCACTTCTGAACGGCCCAGCTCGCCTTGGAGGTTTCGAGCGTTTTTCGAAGCTCGATAGCTAGTCGCTCACCGCTTACAACGGCAACTTCTGCAGCATGATGAATGATCGCGGCGAAAGTAGTCGCTTCAATTTCCAGGTCAAACCGGGCCGCGAAGCGGATCGCTCGCAGCATTCTCAGTTTGTCTTCGCTGATTCGAGCTTCCGGATTTCCAATGGCCCGAAGCAAGCGATCTTGCAAGTCGCTTTGGCCGCCTACATAGTCAATTACAGTCTTTTCAATGGGATCGTAAAAGAGGCCATTGATCGTAAAGTCGCGGCGCTGAGCGTCCATCTCAGGCGTGCTAAAGGTCACCGAGTCAGGGTGGCGACCATCGCTGTAGTGCGCATCGGTGCGAAAGGTGGCGACTTCGACTTGCAAGCGACGGTCGGGTGACATAACGATGATCACACCAAAGGCAGCACCTACGGAAAGGGTGAGTCGATGACCGAATAAATCACGAATATGCTGGGGCTGAGCGCTTGTGGCAACGTCATAGTCGCTGGCTTCAATGCCCAACAAAAGGTCGCGCACGCATCCGCCAGCCCACAGAGCTTGGTAGCCTTCAGCCCTTAATCTTTGGACCACTTGTTCGGCAAATTGTCGTTCGTTCATCGTTAAAGGGGCTTCCAAATCGCCGATTTTTGGTCCGAGTCCGCTTGATCCTGAAATCGCACTTGCGCAGCCCTGCACTTCACATCGCGGGTGCAATTTCCATTTTCATCGCCAGTCTTTCCAGCACGCTCAAAAGGTCGTCGAACCACATCGCGTCTTCAGATGGATAGTTTCCAAGCAAAAGCTTGGCAGCTATATCGGAAGACATGTTTAAATGCTTGTGTGTTCGCTCGATCAATTCGTGGAGCCTGGCCAGCAGCAGATCCTGTCGTTCTTTGCTTATCGGTTGTCGTTCCAATTCGACTCGGCCGCCGTGCCCGCCTTGTCCAGGACGGTTTAGCTGCACCAGTCTGCCTTGGTCGGCTGCGAATTTTTCGGGCAAGAGGAATAGTCGACGTAAGCGGCCTTGCGAATCCAACTGAATTACCGGCGACTCGTCAAAGTACAGACTCCACCTTCCATCGGCACGAACGCCGGCAAAGAGTTGCTCGAGGCTCTGATCTCCGAAGGTTAACCCCGAAATTGATACCAGCATTCGGCGACTGTAAGCCGTCGCCTCGGCAAGCAAATTCTCACGTTTCTTCTCGTCAATTGCCATGATGTCAAGATTTTCTGGATTGGCAGAGTTTGTCGGTCGATACTGATTGTAACGACGGAGAGTGCTTTGCTAGCACGGAAGGGGACGTTATGCGATTCGGACAACTGATTTCAACCAGCTTTATTCTCTCATGTGTGATGCTCGGCACAACGGGCTGCATCAGCGTCGATCGACGCGGGTGCGGAAGTCCTGTTGGTGCGTGTGGCGGAATGGGGTGCGACTCATGCTCGACCTGCGATGCATCTGGCGGCCTAGGACGCGGACCAATCTCACGCTTGCTCAGTCACCATGGCTCCGGCTGCAATAGCTGCGGCGGCGGAGGTTGTGGAGAGATGTACGTCGATGAGTGGATTAACGAGCGTCCTGTCGTCGACAACTGCGGTTGCGGCGAGTGCTCGAGCTGTGGTCATCAACCTGGTCGATCGCTGTTGCGATTGCTTTGGGGAGACCGTTACCAAGGTGGCTGCGAGACTTGCAGTAGCTGTGATGGCGGAATCGATCTAGGATCGCCGATGATCAACGATGGCTATGAACCCAATGCTTGGCAAGCCAATCGGGGTTGCAACTGTGGATCTCACCACGGAACCACCGTTCATAGCTCAACGGTCCATAACTCAACGGCGCATGGCTCGATAGTTCATGGCTCGACAGTCCATGACTCAACCGTTGAAGAAGAAGGTACAACTTCCGGCGAAGTGATCATCGAGTCTCAGCCGAACCAATCGGGACCAGCCAAGGCAGCGCCACAAAAGGGCCCTGCTGGCAACACAATGAAGATGACGCCAACGCCAGCACCTCCGATTCCAAAGTCCGCTATGCGACTAAACCCTGCTTCGCGCAAGGTCACTCGCTAGGAATTCAAGATCGGTCGGTTAGACATTATCCAAGTGGATGCTTCGCTTGCGTCGTTCGGCGCGGCGAACATCGTCGATCAAGCTAGCCACTTCGGGAACCTTGTCGATTCCGATAAGCGTTAAGACCGGGTGGCTTTGATCTCGGCCAGAAACTTGAATCGTTCCGACGCCCAACATGCGTTGCACGATTCCCTGTGTGTAGCTGACATCTTCGATATCGATCACTTCGATGCGGTCAGTGCGACGCACTAGAATCCCATTTTGGTGGATGAATCGCTGCGTGGTCAGTTCGTAATGCTGACCAATGCGGCGTACAAAGTACGTGCCGATAATCGCTAACCACATCACCAGCAAAGCAGCGCCAGCGATGTACCAAACGCTGGCCTGACCATTGGCAAGAAATGCCACGCCCACCAAAGCTGCGACGGTGATAATGGCTGCCACGACCCAACTGCCATACATGGCCTTGGGAGAATAGCCGCCGGTCCACAAGCTTCGCTCAGGTGTTGTATTCGTATTGGCGGATTCCATCTTCGAAGCGGCAAGGTCCTTAAACTGATCGGAAGCGGTCTTGTCGGATGGTTTCGGAGTAGGGCTTTCTGTCATTGCTGGCTCGTAAAGAAAGTGTGCTGCGGTGTTTACGGAAGGAACGTGAAGTCCGTTTGTGGCCTGGTTCCTTGGTTGTCCTTACCCAAAAGTCCATATTGTAGCGGTGGTAAGTCGCTTGTGTGAACAGTGGTAGCAACAATTGGCTCAGCCAATTTCTTAGCTAGGCGCGGCAGATTTAGAGGCACCGTTGGCTTGAGATTAGTTTAGATTACTGATAAAACGGAAAAGCTCGCGTCAAAACGGCAACAATCGAGCCGACTAGCTAACAAAAAGTGATACTTCATGATTTGTCCCCATTGTGGTTCGGACAACGATCGCGTAATCGATTCGAGGGCCTGCGATGATGGCAGGTCGATTCGCCGTCGACGCATCTGCAATCAGTGTCACAAACGATTCACGACCTACGAACGCGTCGAACAGTTTCCGATTCGGGTCATCAAGAAGGATGGCGCGCGCGAGCCCTTTCAACGTGAAAAGATCGAGCGTGGCGTCGAACGAGCTTGCTGGAAACGCCCGGTTAGCAGCGACCAAATTCGACAACTGGCTCTCCAAGTCGAAGCCGATATGCAAGGCGATTTCGAAGTTGAAATTCCCAGCACAGTCATCGGTCGTATGGTAATGCAGCGGTTGGCCGAGCTAGATCAAGTCGCTTACGTTCGATTTGCCAGCGTCTATCGCGAATTCAAAGGCGTGGAAGATTTCGTCGCCGAGCTGGCTCCACTGCGACTTCCGCAGCGCGATTAGACGTGCGCCTTAAGTAGTGGAATTCGCCAGAATTCCGACACTTCTCGCTGATCGGCGGGAGGGCGAGGCTCCTGCCGAGCTTTCTGCGGCCGCTATGCACGTTCACAAGCATCCTAAGCAGCGTACCATTGCTCGTAAACATAAGGCAGTGGAACACTGTGGCTTCGCAGGAGCGGCGCCCTCCCGTTTTCTCGCGACATCAAACGAAAAGGTATCTAGTAGGCGATCTATGCCAAAATTGTGGGACGTGAGTGAAAGAAATCAGACGCTCGAATTTGGCTAGGACATCACATCTCTACTCCGAACGTTGAGGTGGATTGACTACGACAAACAGCCGTTTGTTATGGCAAAAAAATAGAAGGCAAAAATATTCGTTTCCGCAATTTTTCTGCCTCCGATATTTTTGCCAACCAACCGATTTACGACTTCAGAAGTTCGATTTCTGGCCCACAATTTTGAGCTGGATCGTCTACTAGAGCTATGGGATA
>CAYWNG010000347.1:0-7164 GCA_964458685.1 uncultured Pirellulaceae bacterium | reverse complement strand
CAGCGTGACCGATACCGACCCAGAATACGAAGTTAACAATTGGCCATGCCCAGAAAACTGGAGACATGTTACCCCAAACACCAACCCCGGTAAGAAACAGGTGAGCGATCAAGCTCACAAACATGATCAGCAAAGGCACCGCAATGCCCATTGTGATCCACCAAATCGTTGGCTGAGCTTCTTCGCTGATGCGAGAAACCATTCGAGTAACGGCCGAGTAGTTGTGACCGCCAGTCACCAACGGGGTACGACGCCCTGGGGTATCGTAGGTGTTATCAATTCCGGAAGTTAAAACGCTTGACATGGCAATGCCATTGATTCCTAGGATGTTGATTAGTTGATTCTAAACTGGTTGTCACAAATGCTTGGCTGCGTTGTCTGATTTACCACGGAACAACGCAGATCAAACTCTTGGACTATTTCAATGAGCTTCGTCTGCATGAGCATGACCATGATGCTCATGAGTCTTTAGCTGATCGGCTGTCTTCAATCGTGCATGCACATTGCGAACGCGAGCCATATATTTGGTACGAGGCTTGATGTTCAATTCATTGAGCATGTCGTAAGTTCGCGAATCGGAATGGTTCTTCGAAACAATGCTGTTGGGGTCGTTGACGTCACCGAACACGATCGCTTGAGTTGGGCAAGCGGCTTGGCAAGCTGTTTGTAGCTCGCCGTCTTCGATACGTCGACCTTCGCTGCGAGTTTGAATCTTGGCATTTTGAACGCGTTGCAAGCAGTAGGTGCACTTCTCCATCACACCTCGACCACGAACGCTGACTTCTGGGTTCAAGACCAACGCTTGAAGCTTGCGCTGAGCTTCTTCAAGCTTACCCTTCTGCTCCCAACCGTAGAAATATCCATACTCGGTCTGGTAGTTCAAGTAGTTGAAGCGACGCACTTTGTAAGGACAGTTGTTGGCACAATATCGCGTTCCCACGCAACGGTTGTAGGCCATCGTGTTGATGCCTTCTTCGGTGTGAACCGTTGCCGCAACTGGGCAAACCTGTTCGCAAGGAGCCGTTTCACAGTGAGCACAAGCAACAGGCTGTTGAACGACCTGTGGGGCCGCTTCGCTGCCGCGGAAGTAGCGGTCAATGCGAATCCAGTGCATTTCCCGACCGCGAATGACTTGCTCTTTACCCACTACTGGAATGTTGTTTTCAGCTTGGCAAGCGATCACACAAGTGTTGCAGCCAGTACACTTGTTCAAGTCGATCGACATACCCCATTGGTACATCACCGACTTATCCTCTTCGAAGTCTTCCATCGGCTCACGCCACAAGGAGAACTCTTCCGAGTGCAAGCCTTCGTGCTTGACGAAATCCTTGTCGCCGATTTGCTCAAGAGTACCTTCGCGAATCAATCGACCGACACGTTCGGCAATTCCCTCTTGCCCCTTATCATCGATAGCGAAGTGATCCTGCGTTGTTGCCAGCTTGTAAGCTTTGCCCGAAGGTCGAGTCTCAACACCAGTGATCAAGTGCATGCGATCCAACGTACGAATCTTGGAAACGTCATGCCCTACGATCGCCTCGTTGTCGCTATCGGCGGCTTCATCGCGACAGCTTCTGCCGTAACCAAGCATGGTCACAATTGTGCCATCAGCTTGACCAGGCATCAGGAACACAGGCAATTCGATCTTCTCGCCATTGGCGGTGATCTGAACCATGCTTGTTTCTTGGCGGATGCCTTGGTTAAGCCCTAGCTTCTTCGCCGTTGCAGGGCTCATCAGAGCCGCGTTATCCCAGCACAGCTTCGTAATTGCTTGCGGCAATTCTTGCAACCAAACGTTCTTGGCGAATCGTCCGTCATAAATTGTGTCGCTTTCGACAAGCAGCAATTCGACCTTGCCGGGCTCGATGCTTTCAAGATCCAACATGCCAGTTGGAACCGGACCTTCAAAGTTCGTGCCCTCAAGTTCGTTGACAACTCGCTTCGCAAATCCATCATGCAACAGGGAGTGCCAGGCGGTTGAATTCAGCGGGCTACCTGTAACTGCGCCGGCTGTAGTGCGAACGAGTGCACTTGCTTCTGCGGTCTGACCATTCAGCAATGCCAGAATTTCGACAGTGCTCTTTCCGCCCAAGACCGGCAGGATTTGTGGCTGGCAGACGCCGTAGGTTCCGTCTTGGCTAACCACATCCCCCCAACTCTCAAGTGGGTGGCAAACTGGAACAGACCAACTTGAGACCTTTGCAGTTTCATCTTCGAACTCGGCCAAGTAAACCACGTTCTCAAGCTTGGCAAGCTTTTCGCCGAGCTTCACATTGGCGGGAGCTGTGTAGACTGGGTTATCACCCAAGATCCAAACTGTATCGATGCCAGCACTCAGCTTACCAGCCAGCTCGGCCAACCCGACCGGTTTAACGCCTTCAATCACAGTTCGATCAGGAGTGAAGTGAACAGTCTTGCCGATATTCCCAAGCCTCTGATTCAGACGCAGCGCCAACAGTTGAACATCCAAAGGCTGATGGTAGCCGACGCTAACCACACTGGTACCTTTGTTAGCTACAAGATCTTCAGCCAACGATTCCACGAAGCGATTTAAACGCTGTTCAGTCGTAACGCTCTCGTCGTCGATTGGCTTTTCATCGGCAGGAGCCGCAATCTTTTCGCCAGCAATCAACTTCTCGACAGTCTTGTCCAGCAGAACCAGAAACGCTCCGATTTGCGAACTACGAACTGCAAGTCGCGAGTCAGCAGTTGAGCCAGTCACGCTAAAGCGCGCTTCAACGCTGTAAAGTCGATTCATCGAACCGGCAACTGGAGTTCGACCAGCAGCATATTGACGCGAGTAGGTCAACATGTTGGGGTCATTGCCCAGCAAGTCGCTATCCAAGCAGCAAATGACCTTCGCACCGCTCAGATCCAACACCAGTTCGGCAGGCTTGCCAGCAGCTTGTGTCGCAGCAGCACGTCGCGCCGAATCGTCGATCGACTTGTACTGCGCCACTGTTGCTTGAGGCAGTGCTTTAACGATCTCTCCGACCAATCGATTCACGCTCGGCGAGAGCGATGGCGACATGAGGATTGCCAACGATGCGCCTTGGTTGGCCTTCAGCTTCTCCTGTTGAGCTTTGCAATATGCTGCAAAGTCATCCCAGCTAGAAGCCTTCAACTCGCCGCCTTCTCGCTTGGCGACTCGACTGGCTCGATCCGGATCATACATTCCCAGGATGCAACCTTGGGCGTAGACGTCGGTACCTGCGCTCTTAAAGCGAGGCTTGCCCTTCAGATCGTTGGGTTCTGTTCCAACCATCAAAGGGTGATCTGGGTTGCCTTCGATCTTCAGAGGCCGACCATCCAAGTTGGTGACCAGAAGGTTAACCGCGCGGCCAGCCAATTCAAAGTTGGTCGCATACTTCTTCGGTATGCCATAGATAGTGTTTTCAGGCCGCGTCACCGATGGCGCAAAGAGCTCGGTACCGTAATGGCAGCCCGCAGCGCCGCTTAGGGCGATCGAGGCACTCATCAGTTGCAGCCAACGCCGCCGAGAAACGCCCGAAGGGAACTCGGAAGCGGCCGTAGGAAATTCACGTTCAATAAACTGACGGAATTCTGGAGTCTGGTCCAGATCATTCAAACTTCGCCAATATCCGCGCGAACGTTCTGATCGGTCCATTACTGGCGACGAAGCTTGTTCCTGTTCGGGATGTGGAGCAGTAGTGATTGGAAGCTTGGACATCGTATCGATTGCTCGTGTTTTGAATTATCGTCAGCTTGACGTTTTGTTTCGTTGAATAAAGAGCCTACATGCGTTCTGCGAATGCAGGCTTAGCGATGGCAAACAGCACAGTTGTTGCGTGGGTGGATCGCGTTACCTTCAGCCTCGAACTTGGCAATGATCTCCTGGCCAACTTCCAGCCGAGTCTTGCCTTCCTCAGGCTCCCAGCTCAAGTTGGTGACTTGATCCAGCGGTCGTAGTCGCTCAGTTGGGTTGTTGTGACACTCAAGGCACCATGCCATCGACAATTCTTTGGCTTGGTAAACCTTCTCCATCGTGTCGATTCGACCGTGGCACTCAACGCAACTGACTCCGCGATTGACGTGAGCTGCGTGGTTGAAAAAGACGAAGTCAGGCAGGCGGTGAATGCGAACCCATGGAACCGACTCTTCACCGGACTTCCAACTACGATGCACCGCAGCTAGCTTGGGACTGTCGTGACGCACGGCAGAGTATTGCGGCCCCTTACCGTCGACATCTGGACTGTGGCAGTTGATACAAGTTGCAGTTGGCGGAATCGAAGCGAAAGCCGCCTTATCGACTCCAATGTGGCAGTAACGACAGTCCATCTTCAACTCACCAGCGTGAATCTTATGGCTGAACGGTACTGGCTGAGTCGGCTGGTACCCAGGGTTAAGGGTTTTGTCGTCGGTGGCTGCTAGAAACAATGTTCCAGCGTAGCCTCCGCCGCCCAAAAGCAATAATCCCAATACTGGGAGAAACTTGTTTGTCCAACGTGGAAATAAGAATCGTGTCATTTTTTTAGCGATTCAAAATTCGCTACTGTTAGTGAAAAGTTGCACAGAGCAGTTGATATCGGACTTGGCCTGTGACACTCTTGACCCTTCTGGAGGTCGTACTCGGGCAGAGAGACGGCAAGTAATATCCCGGCAGGACGTCAGTTTGTTAATACCAGCATCCAGTTCATTCGACGTGACAAATGGTCGCAGACGTTACGCCGGTCCGGTTTGACTGTTAGACAAAGCGATTCTGGGAGGCTTGGGTTAAGTGGGCGGGTTGCCAGCTAGCTGCTCAAGCGAGGTCAACAGCGATTGTGCGGTATTCTGTTGGCTAACGGCGATCGCCCGCCAGCCAAGCTCTACCAATCGCTGTGCTACTTTAGGTCCCAAGGCAACTGCGGAGGGACGGGTTTCTAAGTTCGCCACCTGCTTAAAAGCCAGCTCGGCAAGGTGTGAGCTTGTGATAACGACCCAGTCGATGCCGCCTGAATGCAGCGCGCGACTAAGTTCGTCAGAGATGCACTCCCTTGCAACTGTTTGATAGGACAAGCACTCGATAGTCTCGGCTCCACGTTGTTGCAGGCCTCTACTTAGTGTGTCGCGACTTTGGTTGGTCGTGGTAACGATCCATCGCTGACCTGAAATCTGTGGCAATTCGGAATCGATGGCCGCCAGCAAGCCCGCGGCGCTAAAGTCCTCCTTGGGCTGAATGTCCGCAGACAATCCGTATCGGCGAAGTTCGTTGGCTGTAGCCGGTCCTACGACCGCAATCTTTGCTCGTCCTAGCAAGCGAACGTCGCGGCCGCTTGCGAGCAAGTGCTCAAGAAAAAAGCTCACGCCGTTGCTGCTGGAAAATGTGATTCCATCGCATTTTCCTCGAGAAAGAATCTCCAGGGCTTGTTGCAACTGCTTTGTGTCCTCAGGCTTTTGAAGGTCGAAAAGCGGATCGCGGAAGACTTGCCCGCCACGCTCAAGCAACATTTCGGAAAGCTCGCAGCTCTGTGACGCGGCTCGAGGAATCCAGATCTTTCTGCCTGTGAAAGTAAGCTGATCAAACCAATTCCAACTCTCGCCCAGCTTGGCAACTTCGCCAACGATCACCAGCACTGGCGGTCGTAGTTTTGAGGCTGGAGTCAGATGGTCGGCAACTTCGCCAAGAGTGCATCGAAGGACCAGTTGGTCGCCCCACGAACATCTGCGAACGATGGCTGCAGGTGTATTGGCGGGCTTGCCATTTTGAATTAATGCCGCAGTCCAATGTTGCGAGGTAGTCACACCCATGTAAATGATCAGCGTCCCTGGGAACTTGGCCAACGAAGCCCAGTTCATGGATTCGGGCGAGTTGGGTTGTTGTTGCCCGGTCACGAGGGCGACCGCGGAGGCGTGGTCGCGGTGAGTCAACGGAATGCCCGCGTAGCTAGCTGCGGCGAGCGCGGCGGTGATTCCTGGGATAACTTCAAACGCGATCTGGTTTTGCTCGAGGCAGGCCAGTTCTTCTGCGGTCCTTGCAAATACCGCGGGGTCGCCACCCTTCAAGCGGACTACGTTCTTTCCGGAGAGCGCAAGTTCGACCAGCTTTTCGTTGATGGCTTGCTGAGTCCAAATTGGCAGCAGGCCGTGTTTACCCACGCTGACTAGTTCAGCCTGGTCTGCGTGGGCCAAAAGGCTGGTATTTGCCAAGCCATCGTAAAGCACGACATCGGCTAGTTTAAGGCACTGAAGTCCACGCAGTGTGATCAGCCGCGGGTCGCCCGGACCAGCGCCAACTAGGTAGACTTTTCCGGTTTTCCTCCGGCTTTCTGCATTTACCAACGGAATTGCCTCTACAAACCCCTGATTTTCCTCGTCCAGGTCCGATAAATTTGGCTGGACAGATCGCCCGTAATGCGGCATGATATGCGGTTCTTCAAACTGGCTCCAGATGGGCCAGTTGCCGCCGACGCGTCAAACGATCGCTCCGCGGGCTGAATATATTGTTGTGAACCATCCGGTTCGCTGTGCACAGGTCATCAGTTTTAAGAGATTGTTTCGATGCCAAATACCGAGGGAGCCAAAAAACGATTGCGTCAGAGCTTGGTTCGTCGCGACCGCAATCGTGCAGTTAAGTCCGCTTTGAGAACCGCATTGCGAAAGTTCCGCGAAGCCGTTGCCGCCAAGAATATTGACGAAGCACAAGTACGACGCTTGGCAACAGCCAAGGCTCTGGACAAGGCTGCCACAAAGGGCATTATTCACCGCAACAAGGCATCGCGACTGAAGAGTCGAATGGCTGCCGCGATGAAAACAGCTAAGGCTGCCGTTTAGTTCATTCCATTACTGCGATCTTCCATAAGGCCGAATTCCTGACGAGTTCGGCCTTTCTTTCGCGCGCGTCCCGGTGGGACACAGTCTCCTGTCTGCTTTGCCCCGTTATTGCTTCAGCGCTTACAGATGTTTTAACGCAGAGACGCGAAGGCGCAGGGACGCAAAGAGTTTTGTGGCAATGTCCCGCTCTAATTACTCATCCATGCTTCGGTCTTTGCGTTTTTGCGTCAAGATTTCTTGTTTGCTGGTTTGGTTTCTCTTGGGTGTAACAGACTTGCTATTAAAGACGAAATCTAGAATGCATGAGATTGATAGCGATCATTTTTGCCTTCGAATTTTTAGGAGTCGCCAGTTTGCAGGCACAGAATTTTCAGGTGGAGCGGCAAGTGACCA
>CAYWNG010000346.1:0-7212 GCA_964458685.1 uncultured Pirellulaceae bacterium | reverse complement strand
CCGCGGCGACCCTGGGCTTTGGAATGTAACGCCTTCGGCGTAAAAACCGGAAATCGCGAATCGTCACGCAATCCCAGGGTGCGCCGCGTACCGCGGGCGACCCTGGGCTCTGGAATCTAACGCCTTCGGCGTAAAAACCGGAAAACAATTCAAGCGTTCGATCAAAAATCATTAAAAGGGAGATGTTCCACACCACGCGATGGGCAACAAAACAACGCTACTTCTTCTTGCCTTTATTGCCGTTGTTACTGTCGGCGGCGTCAGCCTGTTTGGCGCGAGATAGTTCAATGAGAGCTTGTTGTAAGGAACGCTGAGCTTTAGTAGCGGAACTACGAGTGCTGGCCAAGGCTTTTTCGCTGGATACAACCGTCTTGTCTACTTCTGTAACGGTCTTCTTGGCAGCGGCAACCAAAGGATGAGCTTCGATCTTGCTTTCAGAAAGCTTCTTGCGAGTCTCCAAGAGCTTCGCGCTTGCTTCATCAAGCTCCTTACGAGCTTTCATGCAATCAGCATCGGCCTGAATCGCTTGCGTCTCGACGTTAAACGGCTTGGCGATGATCTCAGAGAGAGCTTTCATCTGCTTCTCCCTCTGGTCATCCTCAAGCTCGACATTCTCGCGTAGCGTCTCACGTTCAGATTTCGCCTTGGCAGCCTCAGCCTCCAGCGACTTCCACTCAGGTCGCGCGTGTAACTTATCGAGAATGGGCTTACTAAGCTCCTCGAATCGCTTCCGCTTTTCGTTGACTGCTGCAATCGCTTCGGGAATACCTAGCTTTGCACCAAGTTCGGCTTCGGCAGTGTCTTTGGCTTCGTTCAAGCCTCGCTTGGCCAACACAAGCTTATCTTGAGCTGCATCCAATTGCTTGAGCGCCACTCGCAAATCGCCTTGAACTTCATTCAGAGCCTTTCGAGCCTGCGTAACTTCTTTCTCGGCCTTCTGAACACGTTCGTTCTCACGCTGTTCATCGCGACGATCGTTGCTGCCTTTTTTCTGTGCAAAAGCTGGCGTGGTCGCCGAGCAAGCGGCAACGAGCGAAACAAGGAATGTCCAATGCACAACAGTTTGCGGGATATAACGCATGTTCGATCGCTGACTATTCTGAAGAATTACGCCAACCCTATTCAGGATGTTTTCTGATCAAGCATTTTTTTAAGCTTTTCGATCGACTCGTTTACAGCAACTAGTTGTTGCTGTAATTCAGCCAAACTCTGTCGCTCTTTCTCGACGACGTCCGCGGGAGCTCGGTCAACGAAAGAAGCATTGCCCAGCTTTGATTGCTTGCCTTGTATCTGCTTCGCCAGATTCTCTTGCAACTTCAATTGACGAGCCAACTCGGCTTTAAGATCGATGAACTGACCCATGTCGACTGTGATAAGCATGCCGTCGACCGTGATCGATGCGGGTACTTCGGGTTGAGCGAACCCGGAGCCGACGCCGGTGCAATTCGCTTTGGCAAGCGCCTTGAAAAAGCTGGCCATGGGTTGCAGCAATTCAGCAGTTGCATCGTCGCAGGCAACCGTGAAGCTTATTTCATCTTTCGGCGCAATGTTTTGGCTGGCTCGCATCTCGCGAAGAGCCTTAATGACCGCGACGAAGCGGGCAAATTGCGACTCAATCTTGGTATCCTGATGCGAATGATCGGCGGTTGGCCAAGTCGACCTCATCAACCACTTCTGCGACTGAACTTCACCATCAAAAGTGCGCTGCATGCCAAAGTTCGCAAGCTGTTGCCAAATCGCTTCGGTGATAAATGGAATGGTAGGATGCAACAGCCGCAGGAGATTGTCCAGCGTGTGCATCAAGACTTGTTGAGTCGCGGCGCGTCGCGCTGGGTCTTGCATCCGCGGCTTGGCCATCTCGACGTAGTACGAACAGAACTCGTCCCACGCAAAGTCGTACAGGACACGGACCGCATCCGCATATTGGAATTTTTCCAGAGCTTGAGTAACAGCTTCTGTCGTCGTTGACAAGCGTGAGAGAATCCAGCGATCCTCGAGCGGCAACGTGGCAACATCCAGCTTCTGAGGCGTGAAGCCCTCCAAGTGCATCATCACGAAGCGAGCTGCATTCCAAAGCTTGTTGCTGAAGTTCCGTGCAACTTCGAATCGTTCGCTGATAACCAATCCGCGCGGATGCGACTTATCTTCGTCAGTCTTAGCCCACTGCGTCGAGAATACGCCTTTGCATTTGTGGCATTCGACTACAGGCAATTCGCGATTCTGATGCGTTTGATTGATCGCCGCTTCGCAATGCGGACATTCGAACTGAACCGGCATGCGAACGTCTTGCGTTTCCGTCGCTAACCACGCCAAGCCAAAACGCAAAGCGTCGGGACCGAACTTGTCGATAACGTCAATGGGATCAACGCCGTTACCCTTGCTCTTGGACATGGTTTCGCCATAGCCGTCAAGGATCTTTGGATGGATATAGACTTGCTTGAATGGAATCTTTCCAAGATTGTTCAGTCCCATCAAAACCATTCGCGCGACCCACAAGGTAATGATGTCGCGACTGGTGATAAGCGCGCTGGTTGGATAGAAATAGTCAACCTCAGGCGTCTTCTCAGGCCAGCCCAATGTCGAATGCGGCCAGAGAGCAGAGCTAAACCACGTATCCAAAACGTCTTCTTGTCGAACGTAGCCTTGCGAAGCTAATTGAGCCTCAAGCGCATCCGCTTCGTCTCGAATACAGGCGTGAACCGTCGACGGCTCTTCGAGCGTCGCCATCAGGCGTCCTTGCTTCGCCTCAGCCGTACCATTCAATCGATCGACTTCGGCCTTGGCTTCCGCGACTGTTGCAAAGGACTGAGTCCAAATTGGAATCTGATGGCCCCACCACAGTTGTCGACCAACTGGCCAATCACGCTTTTCGCCTAACCAGTCGAGGTAACCTTTAGCGTAACGATTCGGAATGATCTCGACGCGACCATCAGTGACAGCGTCCATGGCATTCTGAGCCAACTTCTCCATCTTCACGAACCACTGGTCCGCTAAGAACGGCTCGATTGGTGTCTTGCTTCGATCGCTGTGCGCCAAGTCAATCTCGCGATCCTCGACTTGTAGGACTAGCCCCAACTCTTCCATATCGTCGACGATGATCTTGCGAGCTTTGCTCAACAGCAAGCCTTGATACTTACCGGCATTTTCATTCAGCGTTCCGTCGGAGTTCAAAATGTTGATCATTGGCAAGTTGCATCGCAGACCAACTTCGTAGTCATTCGGATCGTGCGCGGGAGTGATCTTCACGCAACCGCTACCAAGTTCAGGCTTCGCCCAAACATCGGCAACCAGAGGAATTTCACGATCCATCAAAGGCAGTCGAAGTTTAGCTCCCGAAGCGGCCATCTCGGCAAGAGTTTCCAGCAGCGGTAGATGCGTAGTACGACGAGCTTGCAAGTCGGCAAGCTGTGCTTCCAGCGTCGGTCGATCTTTGGCCGATGCGTCGGCTAGCTTTTGTTGCAAAGCTGATTCGGCTTCGTCGAGGGCCTTACGCGGATTGGGGTGAACAGCAACAGCGGTATCACCCAACATCGTTTCTGGTCGAGTCGTCGCGACGGTTACGTGAGTCGGCTGACCTTTACCCGGATTAACGAACGGATATTGGAAATGCCAGAAGTGGCCTTTGACCTGTTGATGGAAGACTTCGTCATCGCTGACAGCGGTTTGCAAAAATGTATCCCAGTTGACTAGACGCTTGCCGCGAAAGATCAACCCTTGCCGGAAGAGATCGAAGAAGGTCGTTCGAACCGCGCGAGCGCACATTTCGTCGAGAGTAAAGCGCGTTCGCTCCCAATCGCACGAACATCCCATGCCGCGAAGCTGGTTGAGAATTCGTGTTTCGTACTCATCCTTCCACTTCCATATGCGTCGTACTAATTCCTCGCGACCAAGATCATGCCGCGTTTTATTTTCGTCTTGCTTCAATCGTCGTTCGACGACCGCTTGAGTCGCAATACCAGCGTGATCCGTACCAGGCATCCAGAGAGCTTCATAGCCCAACATGCGGTGCCAACGAATCTGAATGTCTTGGAGCGTGTTGTTTAGAGCGTGGCCAAGGTGCAGAGCGCCGGTAACATTCGGTGGCGGAATGACAATCGTATAGGGCGGCTTGTCGGGATTAACCTTAGCTCGAAAACAACCGTCCGCCTCCCAAGCTGCGTAGATTTCACGGCAAGCCGTCTGAAACTCAAAGCGATTGGGGATTTGATCTGCTATTTGGCTCATGTTGGAAGATCTGAAAAGTACTTTATCGGCCCGCACCACTCCTACCAAAAGGTCCGTGAAAGCTCCATGCTTTCGGGGAATCGTCGGTCGTTTGGTGGTTGAAAATCAGTGGCTGACTTCAACCCTTGGGCAAGCATCTGGTTTTGGTCAGACAGTATACTGCTATTGATATTTCCAGGAATGTCAGGTTCACTCAGGATGGTTGAGCGACTGAATTTCATTGCATTTTTCTGCGAATAGTCCCATGATCAACTTAAAACGCCTTCTTCAGCAGATTACGACGGCTGTTTTGCTGTTCCTCTCAGCATCGCAATTGACAGGCTGCAAACCGGCGCCTGCTCAGAACACAGTATCTTTAGCTTCATCGGGAACTTCAGAAGCATCAGGCGCTGCCGCTATCCAGGTGCCACGAACGACTCGGGGCGAAGACTGGGCAAGCTTTCTCGGTCCAAAAGGCAACGGTCACTCCTCGGAGAAGGGCGTTGATCTAAGCCTTTGGACACCTCATCCTCCCATCATTTGGGAATTGCCGTTGGGTGTGAGCTACGGCGGTCCTTCAATTGTCGGAACGATGCTGTACCAGTTTGATCGAGTCGGCGATCGCGAGCAATTGACGGCTTACGATATCATGACTGCCAAGCCGCTTTGGAACTGGCAATCTGGGCCAACTCCTTATCGAGATCCCTATGGTTACAACAATGGCCCCCGATGCTCGCCGATCGTCGATGGCAATCTGATCTACCTTTACGGCGTCACTGGAAAACTCTACTGCGTGGATGCAACTACTCACAATCTGGTTTGGGAAAAGGACACCTTTAAAGAGTACGGCGTGATCTCTAACTTCTTTGGCGTGGCCAGCAATCCAATTGTGCACGGTGACAAACTGCTGGTGATGGTCGGTGGCAGCCCAGCCGAATCGCAGGGGCTGACCATGATGAACTTAGCGCAAGTCAAACCCAACGGCAGCGCGATTGTGGCGTTTGACAAGCGGACGGGTAAGGAACTCTATCGCGTCGGCAATGACTTGGCCAGCTACGCATCGCTCACCGTTCAAGAGGTCGCAGGTAAGCCGACAGGGCTGGCGTTTCTGCGCAGTGGTCTAATCGCCTTTGATCCCGAAAGTGGGAAAGAGCTATTCAGCTATCCTTGGCGAGCTGAATTTCTTGAAAGCGTGAATGCCGCGGTACCAGTCACCGATGGTCAGAAAGTGTTGATTTCCGAGTCGTACCAGATCGGCTCGACACTCTTTAATGCAGCGAGTCAGCCGTGGTCTGAAGTATGGCAAGATAAAGGCCCGCGTAACAAGCTAAACTTCCGCGCGCACTGGGCGACTCCTGTCTTGATCGATGGTTATCTGTACGGGTGCAATGGTCGCAATGAGGACGACAGCGACTTTCGTTGCATCCGCTGGGACGATGGCAAAGTTCAATGGACCGATCGTCGACATGAACGCAGCAGCGTGACTTACGTGGATGGATATCTAGTTGTGTTGGGCGAGTTCGGTAACTTGGATTTAGTCCGCCCCAATCCCGAGAAGCTTGAGGTCATCGCGCATAGTGATCTGGCTGCTGTTAACGCAAAAACTGGAGGACCATTGTTGGAGTGGCCCTGTTGGGCAGCTCCAGTCATCTCCCATGGCCTGCTCTTCATTCGCGGAAAGGATCGCTTGGTTTGTATGCAGTTGATCAAGGATTAACGACCGATGGAATGCAAGTTGGCTTAACGGTGTTTAACGGTGTTTAACGGCAAGCCGAAGGCGACTTCGTAAAGTTGCCGTGCGTTATTTGTTCGCTTTCCGAATAATCGACCAAGTCACGTTTTAGTGCGGCTGCCGAGAAATAATCTTGCTGCGAGGCGGTCCAATTCAAGCGCTCGCCGATTGCGGTGGCAGAGAATCGAGCGCATCGCGCTGGACACTTGCGTGTAGCTCGGGAATTTCAAGATCTGGAAAGAACGCGTTCTGTTGAGAGGACTCTACGATCGCGCAGCCCCACAGAAACGTTCTGCCGTGCGGACATACGGAATCGCCCGGCTGCCGAGAACCTGCGCGATGGATCTATTCCCGCAGATTTGGCAGCGAACAGAAGAACCACCGTTGATGTCGAGGCGAACATGATTCGCGGTTAGAAGCTGAGTTCAGTTCGGCAACTACAGAAAGCGCGACCATTGCAACGGTCGTACTTGAAGACCAAGGTGCTGAGCCTAGTTCACAGGCCTGCCCTAAACCTGTGTGGCTCACCCAGGGTTACCCAATAGCACAGCAGCGACAAAAGCGAACCCAACCACCGAGACTTCGAAAGATAGCACCAAAACCCATAGCATTTCTCGCCAAACTTCACTTCAACAACCCAATCCACCAACAGGGCGATAACGACCCAACACCCCCGCAAAAGTTCCAAACAAGATGTTTCCAGAACCGATTGACCCCCTGCAACCTCTCCGCTAAAATCCCACGTTCACGCACCCATAGCTCAATTGGATAGAGCATCGGTCTACGGAACCGAAGGTTACTTGTTCGAATCAAGTTGGGTGTACTGCACTTAAGTGCCTATATTCCTCACGCTTACGGCGGTTGGGCTCGATTTGGGTCGGTCGCTGTTTTTTGTTGACTTGCGGTCTGGATTGCCGCCCGGTTGTCATAGCAGCCTCTCCATTGAATCTCCAAGGTGGGACGCCTCTTTATAGTTCTACTGGGCTGACTTGTTTTTGGCCCATCCTACCGCCTGTAAGCTCTCAAGCTTGAGTCGAAGGAGTCCTGAAAGGTTTCACTGAAACATTTAGGTACGGAGGAAAAGAAGAAGGAGCGGGCTAGGTGTTAGCGCACAGATCTTGGGCGCCAAAGCTTAGGAAGATAGCTGTCGTTGACTGAGAGCAGCAAAGGGTAGGCTGCGTAGCGAAGCGATCTTGTCCTGTGTATCCTGTCAAACGATGTTGACGCTGTTCAAGAAGAATCGATACACGGACCACACGGATGATCAGTTAGATGCT
>CAYWNG010000345.1:3630-7237 GCA_964458685.1 uncultured Pirellulaceae bacterium | reverse complement strand
CACTTGAGGCAGAAAACGCAAGGCTTCGCGCGCTACTGGAAAGTTGTTCGGCACGAGCTTCAGGTGAACTCCCCGCCACGATCATTTCCCCTCAAGCCCGAAAGTTGCTCCAGTGGCTCAACAACCGCGAGCCTGAGTCTCTAGCGGCGATCTCTTTCTATCTGAATATCAAGAAGTCGTTTGCAACCGACTTGGTGGAAGAACTAATGCGTGCCGAGTTGCTCACGCAGATCTCTCAAAACGGCTTTCCCGACAAATGGACTTTGTCTGAGATTGGCATGCAGTTTTTGAATACAAGTGATTGAGTAACGAAGACAATCGTCTGGCCTTTGTGTATTTTTTTCCGCGTGCGAAAACTGGAAAACTGGAAAACTGTGTAGGCTTTCGTCGTGTTGCCGCTGCATCTCATGTCCCATCAACTGGGAAAACTGCTTATCTTATTGCAAAACTACCTGCCTTGACGTATTCTCCCTCAGACTAGTCTTTAGTCTCGACGTCAAATAGGTTCAAATGATGCAGTTCATTTTGATCATTCTTCTATTGCCGCTCGGCTTTGTCGCGGTCCTTTGTGTCTGTCAAATTCCTGCGGTGTTGGTTTCGCGCTTCGAAAGGCGGTCGGTTTGGCCTTACGAGGACAGATCGAAAGCAGCCGGGCAAGTCGAGGCTAATCACAACGATAATCCATACTCGCCTCCGCCGGTATCATCGATCAAGAACATTCCTATCAGTGCGTACGCAGCCGAACAATTGACTCAAGCAGTACGATTGGGATTTCAACCTCTGGCCAGTACTTCAGATCAGAGCAAGAAACTTGTCCAGGTACGCTACGACTTTCTCATTTCACCCGATCGCAAAATAGTTGCCATTGTCTCATTTGGTACCGTTGCGGGCATTCCAGTGCAGACAGTCTTTATGATCTCGCAATTGAACAACGATCTGGTGTTCACGACCCTGGGAGCACATGCGGCATGCAATCATGATTTGAATCAAAAGCGAACCGAAATGCTTGTCTTTGGAGCCGATTTTCAAACCATGCAAGAGTTCCACCGGAAGCGTTGTGAAATTCTCGGTGCTAACGTAAAGCCCTTCAAGGAGAATGAGGAACTTGAGACGCTCTATCGAAGTCGAGTTCGATACTTCAGAGATTATGAGTCGCTTGGGCTGATCAACTACATTGACAAAGACAACAAAGAGTGGAGATACACTTGGAAAGGCGCGTTCCTCTTCGTGCTTTACGCAACGGTACGTCAACTTCGCCGGTTTGTCTTTCCTGATCGATGGCTGGCTGAACCCATGCTTACACGAGTTAACGCATAAAGCTACTTGTCCCAGTTTTGCTAGGGAGGATTTGTACGCGGAGTACACGGAAGACACGGCTAAAAGGTTCGGATTCGTTTTTGTAGATGCTGTGTCGTGTTTGGCTCACAGGCACCATGTCTCCTCACCACAACTCTCTAAGAAAAGGTTGCCTAACAATGGAACAAATTTTGATTTTGCGGAAGATGGTTAGACAAAACGCGACTTGATCTGCATCTACGCATTACAGACTGGTTTCTCGCGGTTGATATGATTCGAGTAATGATGACTTGCGCAGTAGAGAATTTGGTAACTCCTGGAGGTTAGGTACGATGCAGATAGCTACTAAGCTTGTGCTCCCGTTGGTCATCGGTTTTCTAACACTTACGAGCCGAATCGCCGCGTTGGGTCAGGAGCCCGCCGATCTGAATTCGATCGAACTGAACTCGATTGAACTGAATGTGACGGACATGGACGGTAAAGCCATTACGGGTGCTCAAGCGTCAGCGTTAATGTGGGATGGAACTTGGAACGAGCTAACAATCCGCGATGAGACCGACAAGGAGGGAAAGGCTACATTGGCAGGCTTGCCGCCCAACAAGTATGTGGCCGTGATAGTAAAGGCTGCTGGATTCGCTCCGACATGCGCTGCAAGTGAGCTGGCCAAGCAGGAAAAGCGGTCGCTCAACCTGAAGTTAGCGAAGCCAGTTACGTCTAAGATCAGTGTTCGGGACGAAAAGGGTATGCCAGTACGCGGTGCTATGCTCTCTTTGTTAATGGTTAATGACAAAGGTGGTGGCTCCATGGCGACGCGCTTTGGATCTAAGACACCCTACGGCACAACGCTTCCAGTTAGCGACGAGGACGGAAACATCGTCCTCGAAGATTTGCCATTAGGGGCCAACATAACCGTAACAATCTTGCATCCCGATTGGGTTCAAGCAAAAGCTCAGGACCTGATCGCCAGCGAAGGACACATCGGCTCGGCCTACCTAAAATCCGGCGACCGGATACAGATCAACTTCGTTCGTGACGAGTCAGTCCCAGCTTTGCCCGATACCGAACTTTTCAATCTGATCGCGATGCCCAAGGAAGCCGACCGCAAGACTATTCCCTATTTGTACCATCTGTTCAGCGCTGCTAACGATCAGTTTCATGCGACCGTGGAGCGATTGGACCACGCGTCAATTCAATTGCGACCGAACAACGATGACATCGTTGTTACACCTTACATCGATCGAAGCGACGAGCGGTTTACGGAGATTCTAGCTCAGCCAGCAGACGGCAAGCGGTCCATCGATTTTCTAGTTCGCAAGGCTCGCCCCTTTCAGTGCAAACTTGTCGGAGATCTGTCGTTGCTCAATGATGAGTGCTACGTATCTGGCAGAACGGAAAACAAAGGTCCAAATGCGGCAGTGAAGCCTGGCTCGCGAAACGAGTTCATCGGATGTTCGTTCGTGGAACCCAGCAAGGATGGAAGCTTCACCGTGAAGTTGCCCAATGGCCGAGCCTGCATCGACGTTCACGTTCCCGGAGCGAAGGTCACACCCTCTCATTTTGAGTTCACAGTCGAGCCTGATAAAGAACCGATCATTCCGGAGTTCCGAATCGAAAAACTTGAGAAGCTCCGCGGTCGCGCCGTTGATGCGGAAGGCAATCCAGTTCGCAATGCGGTGGTGAGGTTCTATCACCATACGCAAGGGTCGGACTATCAACGCAGCAACGACCAAGGCGAGTTTCAACTTGATACCGACGGAACGTTCATCTTTGCGAAAGAAAAACCAGCAGAGTCAACGGTTTGCTTGGTGATAGCCTTTGAGCCAAGTGGTAAGCGAGCGGGGATAGTAGAAATCGATCCCAAGACTTTCGATGACCGCTCAACGATCACAGTGGTGATGAAAGATCATTCCCCAACTTGGGTTATCGAACAGATCCAGCACCACTTCGATCATCGGCAGACTGAAGCGGCTCGCAAATTTCGGGAAGGTTGGGCGGGAGAAATGCAAGCGCAACGAAAGGCGTTTGCAGCGGGCGATATCGGTCAAGTTCCTCCCAACATGTCAGAAGGCGAGTGGCTCCAGAGCGAATGCAAGTCGTTGGACGAAATGCGAGGCAAGCTCGTACTACTCGACTTTTGGTTTATCGGCTGCGGTCCATGTGCCGAGGATCTGCCGACTTTGAAGCTGGCCCGCGAGTTGTTCGGTGGTTCTGACTTTGAAGTCGTCGGCATCCACGCTTCGCCGGAATCGACCGAAAGTGTGCTTCAGTACATTCAGCAGAACGGAGTCAAATACCCAACCGTTGTTGACAC
>CAYWNG010000345.1:0-3530 GCA_964458685.1 uncultured Pirellulaceae bacterium | reverse complement strand
CATGAAGAGTGAAACGCAGAGGCGCGGAGATCGCAGAGCATGGGTATCTCAGCCTAGCGAATCATCCCGCAAATCGACTCGGATGGCTGAGCGATTTTGCCGTGTCTTCCGTGCAATCCGTGTCCCATAATCCGGGTTCAGAGTTGGACACGGAAGTCTATTGCGTAAGGTAACTAAAAAGCTGCTCGAGCTGCGTTTGATTGAGGTCTTTCAAAAGGCCTTCGGGCATGAGGGAGCTTTTCATGGCTTGCATCTGCTCGACTTGATCGTTGGAGATGGTTACGAGCGATCCGTCGGCCTTGCGAAGGGTGACGGAGTTGAGATCCTGCGAGGCAATCATGCCGGTCAGAACGCGGCCATCGTCGGTTAGGACTTGGTACATCTGATAGCCTTCACGAATTTCGGCGCTGGGGGCGACGATGGCGGTGAGCCAGAACTGTGCGTTGGTTCGATCGTAGCTATCCAGCTTCGGACCAATCGACTCGCCTTTGCCAAACAGTTGGTGGCACTTGCCACATCGGTCCGCAAACAGTTTTTCACCTGCGACGATAGCCGGGTGTTCGCTGGAAGTGATCGGATCATTCTTGGCGCGGCTAAAAGTGTCTTGAAGCATCTTTTGCAATTGTTGAATCTCTTCGGCTTGCTCGGGCGAGTTCACTTCGGCGGCTTTCCCAAAGGCCTTCTCGACCTCCGCAACTACTTCGGGAGTGGTGTGGGATCTAAGCTGGACGATGACGTCGGCGGGAATGTCCTTCTTTTGAATTCGCCAGCCATTGATCTCTTGCAGCAACAACAGCGCCCAGGATGGGCGCGTTGCCAAAGTGCGGCTGGCGGTCTCTCGCAAGTTGTGTTCGTCGGAGATGTTCGCGTCGAACGCGGCGACAATCTGCTTGCCTATCGCGTCACCGTCGTAGTTCGCTAAGGCTTGAAGCGCTACGCGTTGCAGGCTTGGATCATCTCCAGCGCGACCTGTCGCCAAGACCAACAGTGGCTCGATAGCGGCCGGATAGTTTTGCTGTCCGAAGACTCCCACGACTTCGATGCGCGTACCCAAATCTATCTTGGTATTGCGCAGCCAGCCGACGAGCTTCTTCAGAGCGTCTTGATCACCTTGCTTGGCAGCCAAGATAACGCCATCGGAGCCTCGCGAATCGCGGTAAGTTTGTAAAGCTTGTTGGATAGACTTGGGCAAATTGGGAGGAAGCGATCGGCCTTGAAAGGCTTTGTTCAAGCCTCCGATCATCGTGTCTCGAACTTTGGCATCCACGGCGATGTCGAGCAACTGTGCGCAGCGATTGATGCCTTCGATCGTTCCTGTGGCTGCGTAGCGTTGCATCAGTCGCTCGGCGAGCACATTTTGCATGACATTACTTTGCCAAAGCTCGGGCTGTTTTAACCAAGCGGCCAGAGCGTCGAAGTTGGCAGTGTGAGCTTCCAATGCCCACCATGTCATCAGCGGCACATGCGGATCGCCGCTGTCGTCATGCTGCAGCAGCGATGCAATGACCGGCAAGGCAAACTGAGTTGGAATTCGCTTGGCTGTCGCGGCAAGCTGACTACGAACGTCCACGTCGAGCTCCACCTTAGCCATCGCAGCCATAGCCTCGTGACCCTCGCGTCGATCCCCCAGCAAGCGAACAGACCAACGACGAATGTCTGGGTTGCGATGCTGTAGTAGCTCGATCGCAAGCTTGGAATCGAGCGACTGTAGATTCGAAACAGCCCACAGAGCTTCGAGTGAACCGTGCGTTTGAATCTGTTCAACGAGCTTAGCTAGACACGATCGATCGCCGCGCCAGCCAATTTCAAGTGCCGCTCGCTGACGAACCCATTTGTTGGGATGACTGAAGCAGCCGATCAGTTGGTCGAGGTTCAGCTTTGTAAGATCCACTGGATCATGAAGCCTCTGCCGAGTTCCTTTACCAACTGAGCTACCTTCTGCGCTGATTGAGTCGGCGCCGGTAGAGTCGGCTCGAATGGGCGCGATGCGATAGATACGACCGCTTTCCTTATGCCAATCGTCGACGGGGCTCACGTGACTGAGTCGAGTGTCGTACCAATCGGCAATATACACACCACCGTCAGGACCGACACCACCGTAAACTGGTCGAAACCAACGATCGGAGCTCTCCACAAGATTGGGTTCATCGACAGTGCTAAAGGTCGAGCCATCGCGGTAGCGGCGACTGTGCCAAACGAGGTTGCACATGGAATTCGGCGCAATGACAGAGCCTTCGAAATCCGGCCCCAGTAGGCCTCCATCGTAAATCAAGAATGCTTGCGGGAATCTTCGGTCGTCGCCTTGGAACTTCATCGCATTGAAGTAACCAAAGGCAAACGGATTGGTCAGCGGGCCATGTTTCCCCCAGTTCTTCTGTGAGTAACTGCCCTGCGGATAGTACCAGCCGCGGGTCGCCCCACCGTTGGTACCCGAGAACGCGCGGCCTCCTGCGTCGATGTCTAAGCTGAACGTATTGCCACCGCCTTCGGCAAAAACTTCGAAGATTCGAGTTCGCGGATCGTAGCGCCAAATGCACTGGCCTTCGAACTCTGTTGAAGGTGTTGCCGCTGAAACAACATTGCCTCCTGTTGTGCTTCCGTTAGCACCATACAGCCAGCCGTCTGGGCCAAACATCAGGCTGTTCGCGACGGAGTGAGTGTCTTGGATTCCAAAGCCCGAAAGGTGAACTTCGGGATCGCTGTCAGGAATACAGTCTTGGTCTTTATCGGGATAGAACAGCAGGTAAGGAGGATTCATGACCCAGATACCGCCTTGGCCGATTGCAACGGATGTAGCGATGTTCAGGCCGGTGATCACGTCGCGTTGAAGGTCCAGCGTCCCATCATTGTTCGTATCCTCTAAGACCGAGATAACGTCGGCACCGTGAACATGATTGGGCGGAGCTACAGGTGTCTTATCGAAGACCGCTCGAAGATGTTGATCAAAGCGAACGACCTTTAGTCCTGCTGGATACTGATACTGTCGGTACTGAACAACCCACAATCGTCCCGCCGAGTCCCAGCTCAAGAATAGAGGCTGAGATATCTTGGGCTCACTGGCGATCAATTCAATGCTCAAACCATCGCGAACTCGAAAGGTCTGGATAGCCTGGTCAGGAGCCGTGGGCTTGGAGTCATCGGCCATGACTCCGCGACCTGGGCGCGAGCGTAGGATCTCAGCGACCTCTTCGTTACCGGCTAGTTCCTCGATCTTCTTCTGCGAATTGGTGCGAGCGGGCTCGCTTTTTTCTTGCGCAATCGCTTGGCAATTTGCCGAAGCCGCGCAGAGGGCGATGAGTTGCATCGTCAACATCCAAGGAAGATGTGCTTTGGATCTCATAGTGCATCGAAGTAGGTAGGATGTTTTTGGCGGGAGAACTTGCTGAGCTTAGTGAAGTGGAAATCAGCAAGTTTGTTTTGGTTGAGCGACCGCATCTTATTCTAATAACTTACGCGGAGAGCGTGAGAAGAAACGATAGTCGCCTTTCGCTCCGCGAAAGTAGCGCCGACGTAGCTGATCCCGCCAGGGT
>CAYWNG010000344.1:0-7256 GCA_964458685.1 uncultured Pirellulaceae bacterium | reverse complement strand
GGGCCAGCCGAGATAATCACTCAGGGTCAACCTCGAATCCAACTCAGCCTCGAACCTAAATCTCAAGAACCTTAGGCAAGAGAATGAGGGCAGAAGAATTAAAACAGAGCCGCAATAACATGTCCGTCAAAATTCAAGACTCGCGCAAAGGCGCGAAGACGCAAAGAGAAGACCAATTCGTCCCTCCATTCTCCTGCCCTCATTCTTTTGCTGATAGTTCTTGAGTCTTTAGCGATCGTATTGATTTGGTGGTAAGAAAATTAGGGGTAAGAAGATACGGACTCCCTCGCTTCGGAAAACTCTCAATCCTTCTTTGCGTCTTCGCGCCTTTGCGTGAGACCTTGGTTTTCCAGCCCCAACATCATTCTGAGGCTTCATTTTCTTACCCCTCATTTTCTTACCAACTCCCAATTCGGATTCCCTGACAAGCGTTTGCCAAGGAGGTTACAGGTTACGGTGGAGTAGTCGAACTCCATCAGCCTTGGTACAACAGGAGTTTCGCCTGCCACTCACAATTTCGCTCCATGGGCGCGAGCAACGAACTGCTTCAAAGAGCCATTCACTATGAATCACGACTTGGATACAATCGCCCGTATCGCTCAAGCAAGAAAGACGGTGAAGATACTCGCCGAGTCAGAATTGCCAACGACGAGCGACGCTCAGACGATCAACCGACTCTTGGCCTGTGCTGGTTGGGCTCCATTCCATAAAGTTTGTCACACTGAACATCGCCAAGGTGAGCTCAACGGGATTGAACCTTGGCGCTTCCACTGCTTGGACGCTCAACAGTGTCGCAAGCTAGGCCATCAAGTCGGTCAGATGGAGGCGGCTGGAAAGATACCAGCGATGCTTGCCGCTGCGAGTCATTTGATTATCGCCACATGGTTACCCAATCCACCGATCGCTGCAACTAAAGCGGAATTGTCGATTGTGGCACATGAAGCGTTCGAGCCAACGATAGACAATGTCGAACACATCGCCGCAGCCTCAGCGGCGATACAGACGTTGTTATTGGCGGCGACGGCGGCCGGGATCAGCAACTACTGGTCCAGCGGTGGAGTCTTGCGAACTCCCGAACTCTTCAGCAAGCTGGGCATTCCCAGCAATCAACGACTTCTCGGAGCGATTTTTCTTTTTCCCGCCGAAGTCCCAGACGATTGCTCCGTCGAAATTGCTACTAGCAAGCTTCGCGCCCAACGTAGCTCGTCGTCGGCTGGATGGTCGCGAGTTGTTAAACTGCCCACCTAGGCGATGGGAGATTCGGTGGTCAAGTCAAGACTGGACAACAGGAACGGTAGGTTGTCGAAGTCTAAAGTCTCAGCGTATGCTGGATCTTGTTCGAGCGAAGAATCTTCCGTGAAGTTAACAGCCGGTAGTTCTGCGTTGTCCAAAGCTGTTTCGACTTGAGTCATTGCGGAGGGATCGAATTTCATGGTATTCCCTGACTTGAACGGTTTTCCTTGTTAATCTGGGTGTTTTCCCCAGTCTCTTTAAGAATGCCACGACAACGATCAAACGAAACAGGCCGCGAAGAATTTTTTCAAAAAAGTTTCGCGGGTTCTGCGCTGAGGGTGATTGGGCATTGGAGCAATGATGAGCAATGATGACCATTGGTAAGAAAATTGGGGGTAAGAAAATGAATTCCCGGAACGATATTGCCCCCCAGAAAACCAAGGTGTCTCGAAAAGGCGCGAAGCCCGCGAAGGAAGAAGTCTCGCACCTTGAAAACTCACAAATCCCACTTAGTCGCCAATGAGTAGCTGATGAAATACCTATCAACGAGCGTGGACCCTGAATGCGATCCTCCAGCGAACGTCTTTTGGGGTGATGACCTTGATACGACGGAAATCAAGCGTTTAACAGGTTTAGCAATTGGAAAAAGGACCAAAGGACTGGCGAACATCGCTGGTTGCAAACGGATAAAGTACATTTCAACGACTCATTGGAACGCTCAAGTCGCCGAGATCGTTCGGACCTTACCCGCCCTGCAGCACTTGCATGTTTCGCGTGTCAAGGGAGTACTTGCCGACGCAGGGAGAATTCCTTCTCTAAAGGTGCTGACGCTATTTGCCTGCCCTGCACTGGAGAGGCTTGAGCCATTTTTGAAGTGCAAAGGCATTGAGTCCGTATGGATCAGCGGTTGTGTCAACTTCCAATCGCTAGAGGGCATCCATCACTTTCGAGACTTGACTGAATTTGAGATTCAAGGAACCATGACCAAGTGCGGCAAGCTGCCGTCGTTGACAGAGCTGTCGAAGTGCAAGTCGCTCACCTACCTTAGCTTGGCTACGACGCTCATCAACAAAGACCTCTCGCCACTATACAGTCTCAAACGCCTGACATACTTGTGGCTACAGAACCGGTTTCAATCTGATCAGTACGGAGCTGTTCTGGCGGCTTGTCCGCAGCTCAAGAAGATCGAACTGCACAATGGATCGTTCAGCCGGAGCGATGGTTTTACTGAGGATGATGACTAGCTGCAAACTCCGCTGCCAGTCTTGCTTCCGACCGGCGTACGGAGATAGAACGACGGGTTACTTCAAATCGAGGCGCAAGAATCCGTATCTTCTTACCCCCCATTTTCTTACCAATTCCGCTGATTTGGATAGAACAGCCTATCTTCCGCCGCCGGCACAAGCGCATGCGCAAGCGCAACCCGCGCAGGCACATGCACAACCGCCTCCACCACCGCCGCCACCTCCCTTGCCGGAAGCTGCTGCTTCTGCCAAGGCACTGAAGACATCGCCTGTGACGCGATCCACGCCGCTTAGATCCAAGATGCCGCCGCTGGGAAGATTCAGGCCCATCTGTGCTGGCTCGATCGTCGATGCAAAGCTGGCCATTGTGTTTTCCGTCCAGCCCGCAAAGGACGAAGCGACCTCGCCTAGCGATGTCCGCGCAGTCTCGGGCGTGCTAGGTTGACTACTGCCTCCGCCGCTCCATGTTCCTCCACCATTAACGATGACGGGGCGAGAGCTTCTTCGTTCCCACCAGGGGCGATAAGGTCGACCGCTGCGAGCCCATCCATCAAAAATGTCGCTCCAATGTTCGTCCATCAAGATCCATTCAAAGTTACGATCGACGGCTTCGTCACGCTGAGGAATATCGCCGATCGTCGCCGCCTCTTTGCAAGCTCGTTGGATGATGGCTCGGTAATAGACCTGAGTGTCCGATAGATCAAATCCAGCCATGCGACTAGCGACCGACTTTATCAGACCTCCCATAGCTATGTTGAAGTTGCAGTCCTTGACGGCTCCTCGATGTTCAACGATCGCATCGATGAAGGCATGTTCGTAGTCGTGTACGACCATGCCCTGATCCCCAGCGACCTGCAAGCGGCTTTGTCGCGACTTAAGGTACTCGGGAGCAACATCCACTTCCAAAGGATTGTCAGCCAGCTTTCGAAGCACCCCTTTCTTGATCAGACCAAAGACCACCAACGAAAGCACTTTGCTAATCGGTATCTCAAGTAGCACCGCTGCTTGCGGCGCAGTCAATCCACGCTTGATGCCTCCACCTTCCACAGTAGCCATCGCCGGCAGATAGGTCTTCGTTCTCCGCCGCTTCAATGCCCGTTCGTTCAAAAAGCAAAGTCCAATCATTCCAGGCCAAGTCAGCAAATGAATTTCAGGACTAGCCAGCGCTACGATTCCGATCACCGCTCCCAAAATGAAGAACAATACAAAGCCCGTGCCATGCGAAAAGCGGAAGAAGATGATCCCAAACAAAATGCCCAACATCCCCAGCGATGTAAACTGCACTTCGGGTGACTCACGGAACCACTTCAAGAACAGGCCCAGCGGCCCAATCGTAACAACGCGGCTCATGCCGGTTTTGGGAAACGAAACTGCGAACTTAGGATTGCTGCTGGAGAGCGTCCACGAGTCGTATTGCCAAATCGCAACGGCATGTTTCTGGTCACCGACGCCAAACAAAACTAAATCGGTGTACTTGAGGCTCTCGTTCTGATACTTGACCTCTTCAGCCTTCACGGTGGGCAGAAAGTGAATCGCCCCCTTGAGCACCGTTCGTCCCGATTGTGATTGAGGATCGAACCAAGTCGGAATGACTTGCAAGCTCGCATAAGACTTGTCCGTGGTGTCCAGATAGACCATGTCCGGCATCGTGCACTCGAAGCGAAACTCGCCTTGCCCACCCGGCGGAATTGCCAAGCTTCCCAATTGGACTTCAACGCCTATCGGAATGTAAGTGGACTTTCGAATGCCAGTCAGAGGCGTCCCATTAATCGACGCCGACATGTTTGTGATATCGTAGTTGCGATGCGGTAAACCTACGTCGACAACATCGATGGGATGAGCACCCGCCAAATTCTTAAAGACGATTCGGTATTCAAGACGCGCAGAAGCATCGGGTTGCACGTAGACCTGCAAATCCATCTGCGGCACGGTGAATTGGTACGCTTGGCTCCAACCGGTGCGGGCCATCACGCCGAGCAACAAAAAGACAATCGCGATAGTACAACTTCGAACTCTAGTTGGTTTCATTGTTTATTCCTCGATTGTCCAGCCAGCTTGATCTGCTGGGCAATGAGAGGCACACATTGTCAACATCGGACAGTGGTTGCAATGATCGTTGCGGCATACCAATTCTCTGAATCTCTGAAAGCAGGAGTGCTCCCAAATCTGATCCCAAGGTGACTGTTGAATCTTCCCAACGGCTGTGCGAGCACCGCGTGGAGCAAAGACTTGGCCGTCGGCATCAACACGAATACTCACATCGGCACCAGCTCGCGGGCCTGACTTCATTAGCTGACGTATGCGATTCTCATTCAGTGGGCTGGCCGTAGTGTGTGGAGGCAACCAAACAATCTGTGCATGACGATTGTCAGCCAGATCCTCGATCCATCCTGCAAGCTGCTTCAAATGCTGAGGCTGGTAGGCTTGCGGCGAGCCCTTCTGGTTTGATTCTTGAGATTGCACGATTGGAAAGACTTCGAAGTGAGTGATCCCCTGGGCGATGGCCAAATCCAATTGCTCTTCAAAGCAGTTCACCGACTCCAACACTAGACCGGCTTCCAGGACTACTGGGAACTCCCAGTGGTTAGCTCGTTGGACTAAGGGGTGAAACTGAGCTTCATCGTTAGAGCCGAAGATCGATTGATGAAGCTGAGGTTCTACAGCCCAAGGTGCGACCACATAATCCACTCCAAGCTCGGCGATGCGATCGACTAGCGGTTTACCGTTAGCGGTTCGTTGCATGAAGCTGGCGGCCGGAAGTCGAACACCAGCGATCATGCCCATGTCCTCGGCGAACTGGACCGCTCCACACAGTACCTTGAGTCGTTCCTCGCTCAGCGGTTGAACGCTCTTTTGCTCGCCAGGTGCTTCAACAAATCGCACGTGAGGAATCCCGGCTTGCCACAGAGCTCGCAGTCTGGCCTTTATGTCGTCCAGTCCCTCGGGTAGTTCGACATCCGCTTGAAACGGGGCTATCAAGCCAGCGGGATTATCACCTGCCAAAGGATCGGCCAAATTGAAAATTGGATAGCGTTTGTTGGGCAGTCCCAACTGGCCGATTAACTCGTGTACGTCGCTGATGATCTTACTGGCATTGGCTTGCTGCTGAAGATCGTTGGTGATTTGACTGTCCGACTTGCCTTCCAAGACACCCAGCGCGGCGATTGTCCCAGATTTGGTCAATCGAGCCGCTTCGCTGGCTGCAACAATTAACAAAGATTGTCCACTGCGTTCGATTCGTAAGTGATAACGGACGTACTGACCATTGCGCTCAAGGCTGTAGTGCCTCAGTCCGACCGGTAACTCCAAATGCTCAGAAGCAGGTGGCTTAACGGTCGGCAAGATCCAAGGACGAATGCGTTTCCAGTCCATTTGATTGCTTCAAAGAGCTTAGCGAGACCAGCCGCGTGATACCAACCACACGTCGCGACTCTCGCCCACATCGGTCCGCATATCGTAAGCTTTTTCATGCGGCGAACCAAGTATGGACTACTGGACGTCGTAGTGCACCAAAAAGACGTTGTCGCTGATGGGCCTGGCTCGCATGACAGAAAAACTCTCTTCCAATCCGCCGATGAAGTTGGTTGGCGACAACTGGTCGGTGTGAACTTCAAGCCACCAACCGCTATTGCTTCCGGTCAGTTCGAATCTCACCGTGTGGCTCTCCGATCGTTCGATTGCGTTGTAGGCGATGTCGGTACCAGGAATGGTGTGGTGGCCCAGAAAGATCAGCAGCGTGGGTTCGTACAATGGATACGCATTGAATTCGGGCAACAGCTTTTGGTCTGGGTTGCGGCAAAGCTCTTTCCATTGCTGGTCAATCTCTGTCGCGAACTTTCGAATTTGTTGCCGCTCGGATCGGAAACGCCACGACTGTCCGGCTTCGACAATTGCATTCCAATTCGAAAGGATCGCCAGCCAAAGAGCCATCGATGTCGTTAGCCCTACGATGTATTTGATCCCAGCTTGGCGAATCCAACCGGCAATGAGCGCGGCAAGTCCGACGATCCATCCACTCCAGAAAGCCAGCGACAATAGACTGAGTCCCACGATCCGTGGCCAAGCCTGCTGAGAAGGCAATTGACCATTTTGAACCGAAGCCGTAAATCGTAGAGTCAGTTGAGCGAGGTAACCGTCAACCAACATCCAAACCAGCAACGACGCAAGTGCCGTCAATTGCAATCCCCACAGCCCAAGCTTTGGGTTAAAGCTGGTGGTGAGAAGCTTCGATTGTTTGGATGAAGTTGTCATGTGGCGTGGTGTTGGTAGGTCCTTATCTGCCGGAAAGGACCACGTTGGACTTGGTGATTCGATTGTCAAACGCGATCCAACGAGTTGTAACGAAGGTATTTTTCGTTCTTAGTTCGTATTCAAAGCTGCATCAACCGTGGTCAAACCCGGCAGGAATTTGACCTACCCAAACCGCATCGCCAACCTCAATACGCCAGCGCCAATAACGCAAACGCAGTACAAAGATTCTTGTCGTTCTCGAACCATTGCGAATTGTCGTTGCGCCACGATCCATCTTCGGACTGTTGAGCTGCAAGCTGCTTTACTAGATCGTCGCGCCAATTGTGCTTTTCGCCCTTGCCGTCGACCAAGTCCACTAAGCCTGTTGCACCCAGCGCTGCGCCGAAGGTGTGGTAGTAGTAAAACAAACCAGCTTTACCCATGCCTGGATTATCGGCTAACGAGTAATGCTTGGAGATCCAATCAGTCGCAGCCTTCACTCGCTTGTCATCGCTCTTCAATCCCGCGTAGACCATGCTCTTCAAACCC
>CAYWNG010000343.1:1858-7268 GCA_964458685.1 uncultured Pirellulaceae bacterium | reverse complement strand
CAACCTTCCAAAGATTAACCTCCACCCGATATTGAGCTTCACACTTAGACCGACTGTGGTGTTTCCGAACCAGCCGAAATGCCGTTAGGCTTCGGTTTCTTCGCGGCATTGCCAATGACCGGAGTCTAACCCGACGGCGAATCACGTTAAACAACAAAGAGAACCGGACGCTAACGCGGTTCCGGCTAGTCTTTAGGAAGTCCACCTCGGTTTCGGATACGATTAAGTCCGTTACAACTCCCTCGCCTTCACTCTCCTCTGAAAAACACTTCAACTGACCATGACAAGCACTTCATCCGCGTTATGCAATCTGACAAAACTCGCAGTCGTATCGATCATGTCTATTCTGCTTCAAAGTTCGATCAGTGCGCAGCTACAAGATGTTTGGATTGGAACCGGCGGCAAGCCTAGCCAGGGCATCTATCATTGCACTCTCGATACAGCGACTGGCAAGCTCTCCGATTCAAAGCTCGTTGCGGAAATGTCTGGGCCGGGATTCTTAGCTCTACATCCTTCGCTTCCAATCTTGTACGCAGTCGGTGGATTGGACGGTCAGCAAGTCGTTGCCGGTTTTCAAGTGACTAAGACGGGAAAGGATGCCGAGCTTAAGTTCGCGAGTTCTCAGCCGATTGGAGACGGTGGAGCGACTCACTTAAGTATCTCGTCCAATGGCCGAACAATTCTAACCGCGCAGTACGGCAGCGGTTCAGTAGCTGCCTTTGCAGTAGCTGAGGACGGAACGATCACTAAGCGAACGCAACTGGTCAAGCATGAAGGCGGCAGCAAGGCGGTTGCTGGCCGACAAGATAGCTCACACGCTCACTGGGCCGGCTTTTCGCCCGATCAGAAATATGCCTTTGTACCCGATCTGGGACTGGACCAAGTCGTGATCTACAAAGTGGATACGCTTGCCGCCGCGCTAACACCTCACGGCTCTGGCAAGGTCGCTGCTGGAGCTGGACCGCGGCACATGAAGTTTCACGGCAACGGAAAGTGGATCTATGTACTTAATGAACTGGACTACACCGTTTCACTTTTCGACTGGAACAGCCAAGACGGTACCATGACATTGCGACAAACTGTGCCGACCGTCGCTAAAGATGAACTGGATCGCTTGCAGTTCAAGAGCTGCTCGGAGATTCGCATCCATCCCAACGGCAAGTTCGTCTACGCGGCTAATCGTGGACACGATTCGATTTCAGTTTTCCAAATCGGCGACGATGGGACGATGAAAGCGGTGCAAGTTGAACCGGTGCGAGGCGCGACGCCGCGAAATTTCAATCTAGACCCCAGCGGCAAGTGGCTTCTCGCCGCTGGGCAAGACTCGCATACCCTCGCCAGCTTTGTGGTCGATGCACAATCCGGCAAGCTGAACTACAACCGCAGCATCATCTCTACACCCTCGCCGATCTGTGTGTTGATGGTGCACGAATGACGGACTGCCACTTCAGACTGCTTATCCAATCCTACCCATGGTGGATCTAGATCGAAGGTGATGGTGGAGAATCGAATCGTGACTCTCTGCCCTCTTGGGGGAAAACTGAGCACGCAGCAGTTCCAGTCGCTCTACTTTGCGGATCAAGTCGACAACGTTGTTTGCATTGCATTTGTCGTAAACCTTAGCTCGTCGAGCTTCGACGGTTCGGACGCTGATCTCCAACTTGACGGCAGCGTCCTTGTTTGACACGCCTTCGAGAATAAGATCCAGAACTTCGTGTTCGCGGCTGGATAGAGTTTCAAAAAGTGCGGTCAAATGGCGAAACTCAAGCAACTGCTGACTGACCAAGCTTGCGGTTTTTACTATGCCAGGCAATGCCTGATCGATCAATGGTCTCTTGAGCGGCTTGTCAAATGCCCAATGAACGCCCTGTGCCATCATCTGAACGGCGTGGGGAATCGTTAGTCTTTCTGAGGTGCAGATAACAATATGCTGTCGGTACTGAAGGCAGCAGCTTGTTGCCAGAGAAACCAGATCTGTGGATGCGACGGATTGGTCGATTACTATGATGCAGGTATCCTGCTCAAGGATCGATTTGAGGGTTTCGAGGCTGTTTCCAGCAAGGAATTGTAGGTCGGCTGAACTTGCACATTGTTGCCAAAGAGCATGGGCGGCGACGTCACTGTCGAAAACTGCGAGATTCATTGTGGTTGGGCGTAAAGATAAGATGGGTCCATCCGGCAAGTCTTGCGTACTGCAAGGCCAACTATGGGGCTTTAGGGATTGCTGAATAGTGAACATAGGTATAATTCGAACCGTGTAAGGTTGTTCCCCGTGTATCGCGACAGACTCCGCTACAATCCGCACCCGAAAAAACATTTTTATTTCAATCTCAGGGGCGAACGATGAATTCGCAGTCGCAATCGGCGTCAGACGGTGATGACAAGGTCGACGCGTCCCAATGGATCGAGCGGCTTTATAGTGATTTGCATCGCATGGCAGCCTCCTACATGAGGAGCGAAACGAACACTGTTTCGCTTTCTCCTACAGTCCTAATTCACGAGCTCTATTTGCGGCTTCCGTCGGGGCAATCCGAGCAGCTCAGCCGAACGCACTTCTTCGCCCTCGCCGCGGGTACGATGCGTCGAGCACTGGTCGACCAAGCAAGGTTTCGTAAACGCAAGAAACGGGGCGGTGAGTTCAGTAAGCGGCACTTGGGCGATTGGGACGCCATCTCGTTGGAAAGTTCCGATGATGTGCTGAACCTTGACGAGGCGCTGAACGATCTCGCTGAGCTGGATGAAAGGCAAGCGAAGATCGTCGAGATGCGGTTCTTTGGAGGAATGTCAGTCGCTGAAGTCGCTGAAGAGATGAAGCTAAGTAAGCGAACGATCGAAGCGGATTGGACGATGGCCAAGGCGTGGCTCAGGCGCTGGTTCGATCTACAGGAAGATCAATCTTGAGCGCCGAATTGCATCGCCAGGTCAAAGAACTGTTTGCTCAGTTGTGTGAACTTCCGCCTACCGAGCAACAAAAGCGACTCGAGCAACTTTCGGCAACTACGCCCGAGGTTGCCAAGGAGCTTAAATCGCTCTTGGACTATCACACCAATCAATCGTTAGTCGTCGAAGCTCCACCTCCAAAAATTCGAACCCGTTCGACGCTCAGCAAGACCTTTCGTTCGCGTCCCAAGATGTGGATTCGACTTTTGGTTCGAGCTGTTCTGTATGCCATTCCGATTGTGCTGCTGGGTTTGCTGATCAGCTATTGGACGAATCATCGTATTCAGCAACTGCTTTACAGCAGCGTATCCAACCAACTTGAAGACTTGATCGATCAGCGACTACAGCAATATCGCCAATGGGAATCGAATCAGATCTCTCAGGCCGTTTCATGGGCCAACGATGATGTGGTTCACCAGCAAGTCCGTGAGTTGTTAGTAATCGCCGATGAACTGCGAGCAGAAGACTCGAAGCGAACCATCTCTGACCTTTTGGAATCGCCTCACGCAGCCAACATTGGCCGGCGGTTGAAGGAGCTGGCCGGGACGGAAGTCAAGTTTGCGCTCTGGGATCGTCAGATGAAGACTATCTCAGACTGGAATCAAAAAGAGGTTCCGACCTTGATCGGCGCGAATCCGACTCCATCGGGAGCGGCTATGTTGACCGAAGTTTTTAAAGGTAGCCCTCAGCTTTACCTGCCAGGACTGACCGATGCAATCACCGAAGGTTTCAAACTCGAATCGGGCGGATCGAACCTCTTCATCTTGGTCCCCATCTTTGATGCTTCGGACAACGTTGTCGCTGTCTTGATGGTTCGAGGCTTCGGGCTTGAAGAGAGCTTTTCGAAGCCCTTTGAAAAGTGGTCCAAGCTGCAAACTAGCGAGACCTACTTGGTCAACGAACGTGGGATGATGTTAACCACCAGTCGCTATGGCGACGCGCTGGAACACTTGGGGCTTGCCGAGTCGATGATCGATTCCAAGGTAACGTATTTGGTACGCGATCCAGGCGTGAACTTATTGGCAGGTGAAAAGGCTGGATACAATGCGCTCGCATGGCCTTTGACTCTGTCGGCAAGGCAAGTCACCGCCGGAAATGGTGGAATCAACACCGACCGCTACAGAAACTACGTCGGAATGGAAGTGGTTGGCGCATGGCGATGGCTAGCCGATCGACGCGCTGGATTAGTCGTCGAACAACACGCCGAAGATGCCTTCGCGATTGCCAATACAGCTAAGCAATCGATCCTCTTGGTGACGGCGCTGTTTGGCATCTCCATGGCGGCTGTTGGGATCGCTACTGCGCGTCGCTTTGGTTTTCGCCTGATGCACGATATCAGCGACGTTGGACCATACCAAATGCAAGAGTTGCTGGGCGAAGGCGGGATGGGCCGAGTCTACCTTGCAGAGCATGCACTCTTGTGTCGTCAATCGGCAGTGAAAATCCTGAGTGGCAACGATATCGATCTCAACGTCATCAATCGCTTCGAACGCGAGGTTCAGTTAGCTAGCCAGCTTACTCACCCCAACACCATTGCCATCTACGATTTTGGCCGTGACCGTGAAGGACGATTCTATTACGCGATGGAGTACATCAACGGCGCGCACTTGGGGCAGTTGGTCGAATACTCCGGTCCAATTCATCCCGGTCGCACCATTTATCTACTACGACAACTGTGCCGCGCTCTCAGCGAAGCTCATCAAGCCGGAGTAGTTCATCGCGATATTAAGCCGCAGAATATCATGGTGTGCAATCGTGGCGGCGAGCCCGACTTTGTGAAGCTTTTTGATTATGGCTTGGTCAAAGCTTTTGCACCTGGAGTTAGCCACGGCACGACTAGCCAAACCAAAGTCGTTGTCGGTACACCAAGATTCATGGCCCCCGAACGATTAAACTCGCCGTGGTTAGCTGATCCACGCGTCGACATCTATTCGGTTGGTGCCTTGGCTTATTACTTGCTCACCGGTAAGTTGCCTCCACTTTTTACGCTCAGCGGCCCCGCGTCGAATGAACAGCCCGGCATCGAGACATTGGATCTGCCCATCGGAGCGGTCGAGTTTGGTGATCTTTTGGGCATGTGCTTATCGCCGGAACCCTCGGATCGGCCCTCTAGCATGCAGGGGTTGATGCGCGACCTAGAAGAGCTCTCTGAGAAATTCCCTTGGTCCCGCGAAGACTCGGCCGTCTGGTGGCAAAACCACGAAGCCAAGCTGCTTAGACTCGTCAAAAACAAGCGTCAGGCACTCGGCGATCCTCCGAAAAAGTAGGTCAAATTCCTGCCGGGTTTGACCACGTTTGACTTTGTTGCAAAGCTAAACTCGCATTACCTCAACTATTCCACGCAGCGTGCCCCTCTTGTTTTCCTTCGCGATCCTCGCGCCTTCGCGTGAGATTCTGTTTTCATTGGCCAATCATCTCTGGTTCTTTCCGGCAGATAAGAACCTACCCGAACCGACCTTCCGGGTAGGTC
>CAYWNG010000343.1:0-1758 GCA_964458685.1 uncultured Pirellulaceae bacterium | reverse complement strand
TCGCATTACCTTAAACTGTTGCCCGCAGCCTCGACCCTCTTGCTTTCCTTCGCGAACCTCGCGCCTTCGCGTGAGATTCTGTTTTCATTGGCCAGTCAACTCCAGTTCTTTCCGGCAGAGAAGAACCTACCCGAACCGCCAGCAGGACTTGAAAAATGTTGAAACTCGCTGAGAATGCACGTCTGGAAACGATTTTTCCCCGCCATTTAACACAATTTTGAGTGTTCCTCGTCGAGAAAGATAACGCATGCTTGCTAAGGAAATGAAACCCGGAGCCGTCGTAGTAAACGAATCGGGCGACCCCGTCATTATCGAATCGGTTTCCGTTCAATCGCCAAGTGCTCGTGGTGCGTCGACCTTGTACAAGTTTCGCGCTCGGAACTTGCTGACCAAACAGAAGGTCGACTTCACCTGCAAGGGCACCGACGTCATGCCTGAAGCCGACTTCCATAAGCGCGTGGTCAAGCTGATGTACAAGGATGCGGATCAAGTCCACCTGATGGACCAGGAGGACTACAACCAGTTCTCCATCGCCGTCGCCGAAGTCGAAGATCAACTGAAATACTTGACCGAGTCGATGGAAAATGTGTTTGCACTGATTTACCAAGACCAATGCGTCGGCTTGCAACTGCCTGTATCGGCCGAACTGACAATCACGCAATGTGATCCTTCCATTCGCGGAAACTCCGCCACCGCTCGAACCAAGCCGGCGACTCTAGAAACAGGCCTTATCGTTCAGGTCCCCGAGTACATCAAGGAGGGTGAACGAATTAAGGTGAATACTGAGACTGGTGAGTTTCTTTCACGCGCGTAACACATGTTCTGTAGAACAATCGAGTCAACCAGATGATCATTCAAGGCATCGTTCCACCCATTGTGACTCCGCTCAAATCCGCGGACGCTTTGGATGATCAAGGCTTAGAGCGATTGATCGCTCGACTGGTTGATGCTGGAGTTCATGGACTGTTCGTACTGGGAACCACAGGTGAAGGTCCTAGCTTGAGCGGCAAGCTGCAACGCGAGATGATCAGCAAGACTCGCAAGCTAACCGCATCGGCAAACTTGCCAATCTACGTTGGCATCACCGATACTTCGCTGGTTGAATCTGTGCAATTGGCTCAGTTTGCTCTCGAACAAGGAGCGACAGCCGCCGTCGCCGCTCCACCCTTCTACTTCCCCGCAGGACAGACGGAGCTTAGGCATTGGTTCACGTTGTTAGCCAATCAACTTCCGCTTCCTTTGATCCTCTACAACATGCCCAGTTGTGTGAAGATCGACATCGAACACGATACGCTTCGAGCTCTATTACAGCACGAGAATATCTTGGGACTCAAGGATAGCTCGGGGAATCTTGATTACTTGAGAACCGCGATTCAGATCGGCAAAGAGCGTCCGGATTGGCCAGTTCTAGTAGGCCCTGAAGCCCTCCTAATTGAAGCGATGGCTATGGATGCCGTCGGTGGAGTCACGGGCGGTGCCAATCTTTGCCCACACCTGTTTACACAGTTGTATTCAGCTATCAAGGCTGGTGATCAAGCACGGATGGATGCACTACAGCCGATCGTTCTTGAACTTCAACAGCTCTATCAATTCGGCAAGTACGGATCGTCGTACCTCAAGGGCTTAAAGTGTTCGCTCGAGCTATGCGGGCTGAGTTCCGGACAACTCGCCGCGCCCTTCGATGCCTTTAAGGAACCCGAGCGAGAGAAGGTTCTCAGTTGGCTCAACAACTTCCGCCGCCACGGATTTTTGCCTTAG